>DAOVGJ010000004.1 GCA_030672465.1 Pseudomonadota bacterium
ATTGGTGGTCATCGATATCGGAGGGGGAAGTACGGAATGGATTTATGGCGATGCCGGTGGTGAGGTGCGGGTCTTTAGCCTGAACATCGGCTCGGTAAGGCTAACGGAACAGTTCCTTACCTCAGACCGTGTGGAGGAGGGGGAATATCAAGCCATGGCCTCCCATGTGAGGAAATTACTGGCCGACATCCCCCCATTGAGGGGAGATGCCTCCCTCGTCGGCATCGGAGGAACCATAACGACCCTTTTCTCCATCAAACAGGGCCTGAAGGAATTCGATCCTTCACGAATTCATCATGGGTTATTGAAATTGAAGGATATCGAGGGACAGATCGGACAATTTAAAACCCTCCCCTTGAGGGAAAGGAAAGCCATTCCTGGGCTTCCACCCGAAAGGGCCGATGTAATCCTTGCTGGAGCCACAATACTGCTCCATTCCCTGTTACAGCTTGGATCAGACCGAATATGGGTCAGTTGTCATGGTCTCAGATATGGGATACTCCTCGACCGATTCCTTAAAGAAGGCCTCGCTCTTTGTCTTCGTCAACCAACCAGATAGAGATACCTGAAAAACTGGAAAAAGAGCTCTGAGCGCGAAATTATGCAGTGCTGCGGTCCTGCGGTTAAGGCGGTGAATATTTTGGTGAAGAGAACTTTAGAATGGTCGAAAAAATATTTTGAGCAACGAAGAGCGGCCTTTTTAGATATCTCGTATAGGAGTTGAAAATAAAGTTGGCCTATGTAATAATAAATTATCTTACTAATTTGGGAAACAATGCCTAAGGGAACGTTTTTTAACCCCTTTCATCGAAATATTGCCTTTTGGCTCATCATCAGTTTGGTGATGGTCCTGCTGTTTAATCTCTTCAATCGACCTCAGGTAAAACCCGAAACCATCAATTTCAGCCAATTCATTAACGCGGTGGAGCGAGGGGAAATCGCCAGCGTGACCATTCAGGGAAACAAGGTCTCAGGCAGGTATTTGGATGGAAGGAAATTTAAATCATTTGTTCCGGAATACCCCGATTTGGTCAGGAATTTGAGGGAAAAGGGGGTGGAGATATCAGCAAGGCCGCCTGAGGATTCGCCCTTCTGGCAATCCATCTTAATTTCCTGGCTCCCGATGCTCCTTCTCATAGCGGTATGGATCTTCTTCATGAGACAGATGCAGGGTGGGGGTGGAAAGGCATTGGCCTTTGGGAAAAGCCGCGCGAAAATCCTTTCCAAGGACCAGCATAAGGTGACTTTCGAGGATGTGGCGGGTGTCGACGAGGCAAAGGAGGAAGTGGAAGAGATCATCCACTTCCTCAAAGACCCAAAGAAATTCACCAAGCTGGGCGGAAGAATCCCAAAGGGCGTCCTCATCTTAGGGGCACCTGGCACGGGAAAAACCCTTTTGGCTCGAGCCATTGCTGGGGAGGCCGATGTTCCCTTTTTTAATATAAGCGGGAGCGATTTCGTAGAGATGTTCGTCGGCGTTGGGGCTTCAAGGGTAAGGGATCTCTTCATCCAGGGGAAGAGAAATGCTCCTTGTATCATATTCATCGATGAAATCGATGCCGTGGGGAGGCATCGAGGAGCCGGCCTCGGAGGGGGACACGACGAAAGGGAGCAAACCCTCAATCAGCTCCTGGTCGAGATGGATGGTTTCGAATCCAATGACGGGGTCATCCTCATTGCCGCTACCAATAGGCCTGATGTCTTAGACCCTGCCCTTTTGAGGCCGGGAAGGTTCGATCGACAAGTAGTGGTACCCATTCCCGATGTCAAGGGAAGGGAGGCCATCCTTAGGGTTCACACGAAGAAAAACCCTCTGTCCCGAAATGTCGACCTCCAAGTAATAGCCCGTGGGACGCCGGGCTTTACCGGAGCAGACCTGGAAAATATGGTCAACGAAGGGGCTTTGCTGGCCGCAAAACAGGAAAAGAATCAGATCGAAATGGGGGACTTAGAGCAGGCGAAGGATAAGGTCTTAATGGGAACCGAAAGGAAGAGCATGATTATTCCCTATGAGGAGAGGAAAAATATTGCCTACCATGAATCGGGGCATGCCTTGGTGGCCCAGATGATCCCTGGGACCGATCCCATCCATAAGGTCACCATCATACCTCGGGGACGTGCTCTCGGGTTAACCCAAAGATTGCCCATCGATGAAAAACATATATATCCCAAGGATTATCTCCTCAACAATATCGCCGTCTTAATGGGGGGAAGGGCAGCGGAGGAACTCGTTCTCCATATTCAAACCACAGGGTCCCACGAAGATATCGAGCAATCCACCGAATTGGCCAGAAAAATGGTGTGCGAATGGGGGATGAGCGAAAAAATGGGTCCTCTCGCCTTTGGACAGAAGGAGGAACAGATCTTCTTGGGTCGTGAATTCGCCCGGCACAAGGATTATAGTGAAAGGACGGCGCAGGATATCGATGAGGAGATTAAATGTATAGTCGACAATAGCTACGATAAGGCCAGAAAAATCCTCGGGGAAAATATCGACATCCTCCATAGCCTTGCCAATTCCCTATTGGAAA
>DAOVGJ010000214.1 GCA_030672465.1 Pseudomonadota bacterium
AAATACCTTTTCTATAATGTCAAATGACAAAGCTCCTCGGTGAAATAGCTATTGCATTTCACGGGGCAGGCAAAGTTCAAATACCCGAAATCTCTTCTGGATAATGACAAATGACAAAGCCCAAAGTTCAAATGAATGACAAAGTTCAAAGTTCAAATGAATGACAAACGCCAAGTGTCAAAGACGGCCGACGGCGGACAGCGGTCAATATTTGGCATTTGGATTTTGGTATTTGACATTTTTTCAATTGACATTTGAAATTATTATCATGAGTTAAGCGTTATAATGCCAAATGACAAAGCTCCCCGGTGAAATAGCTATTTCATTTCACGGGGCAGGCAAAGTTCAAATAAATGCCAAATGGCAAAGCCCAAAGTTCAAATGAATGACAAAGTTCAAAGTTCAAATGAATGGAAGACTTTAGGATTTT
The DNA here is from genome assembly GCA_030672465.1 of Pseudomonadota bacterium. Taxonomy (GTDB): domain Bacteria; phylum Desulfobacterota; class BSN033; order WVXP01. Next base: position 431 of record DAOVGJ010000214.1, read on the forward strand.
ATTTGGCATTTGGATTTTGACATTTGAAATTATTATCATGAGTTAAGCGTTATAATGCCAAATGACAAAGCCCAAAGTTCAAATGAATGACAAAGGTCTTGACAAAGGCCTCCCCACAGTGATCCTGGGATAAACCTCTATTGAAGTTGGCACATCTTTTGCTTGAGATCCCGGCTTTTCGTTTGACTTTTAGCCATCTTTTGTTATAGTTCTACAGTAGTACGGCCTTAGAAGGTGACCGATGAAGTATGTCATGTTGGTCGGCGATGGGATGGCCGATTATCCATTGGAGGAGTTAGGGGGTAAAACACCGTTGATGGTGGCAAACACGCCCAATATGGATTGGGTGGCCAGCAATGGTGCGGTTGGGTTGGTCAAGACCATCCCCCCCGGATTCTCCAGCGGAACAGAGATCGCGAATATGTCACTGCTCGGATACGACCCCGCCCGATATTTTATGGGGAGAGGTCCCCTTGAAGCGGCCAGCATGAAGGTTTCCCTTGAAGCTGATGATGTGGCCTTTCGCTGTAATCTGGTAAACCTCGCGGTTTTCGGTTCTCAGGTGATTATGGAGGACTTCACCGCCGGCCATATATCCTCAGAAGAGGCGCGGCAAATCATCCAGGATATCGACGGGGAGATGGGAACCGAGACGATTCGATTTTATCCCGGCCTCAGCTACCGTCATCTCATGGTTTGGAAAGGAGGGGGGGCTCTAAAGGGGCTCGAAAGCCTTCGCCTTGCACCACCCCATGACATCGTGGGGAAGGGAATCTTCGATTACCTCCCCAAGGTGGGGGGTGAGGACGGAATCGTGAAACTCCTCACCCGTTCTCAGATCCTGTTGAAGGAGCATCCCGTAAACATGGCCAGGATGGAAAAGGGGCTGAAGCCGGCCAATTCCATCTGGTTATGGGGTCAGGGCAGGATGCCCCAGATCCCCACGCTGGTCGAGAAGTTCGGGGTGGAGGGTTCAATGATCTGCGCCGTCGACCTCCTTAAGGGGCTTGGACTGTATGCGGGGTTGGAGGTAATTGACGTCCCAGGGGCAACGGGGTATTTCGACACCAATTACCGAGGGAAGGCGGAATACGGGCTTAAGGAGCTCGAGGAGAAGGATTTGGTGTTTATTCACGTGGAAGCACCGGATGAGGCGGGCCACAGTGGAGACATTCCCAAGAAGATAGAGACCATCGAGGCCTTCGATAGGGAGGTGGTGGGGGCCATACTTGAGGGAATGCGAAAGGTAGGGGACTATCGCGTAATGGTCCTCCCGGATCACGCCACGCCCATCCCCCTCAGGACCCATACCCCCGATCCCGTTCCCTTTGCCATATACGATTCCCGCCGTAAGAGGAGTTGGCCAGCGGGGATGAGCTTCGACGAGGATTCGGTCAAACGAAGCGGCGTCAATATCGAAAATGGTTACCAAATCATGGATATCTTCATGAGGGGTGAGTAAGGCTTGAGGTCGAAGTTTATTTTCATCACTGGAGGAGTGGTCTCATCCCTGGGTAAGGGTTTGGCCTCAGCATCCATCGGAGCCCTGATGGAGAGTCGGGGGTTGACCATCAGCCTGTTAAAATTCGACCCCTATATCAATGTCGATCCAGGCACCATGAACCCCTTCCAGCACGGTGAGGTCTTCATCACCGATGATGGAGCCGAGGCGGACCTGGATCTTGGACATTATGAACGTTACACCCATGCAAAGATGGGGAGGCAGAACAATTTCACCACCGGGCAGATATACGATGCCGTCATCTCCAAGGAGAGAAGGGGCGAATACCTGGGGGGGACCGTACAGGTCATCCCCCACATTGCCGATGAGATTAAGGGCAAGGTCCTCGATTTGGCGGATAACATCGATTTGGTGATTGTGGAAGTGGGCGGGACGGTGGGGGATATCGAGAGCCTTCCCTTTTTGGAGGCCATCCGTCAATTACGGAGTGATGTGGGAAGGGAGAATACGGCCTATATCCACCTGACCCTGGTTCCCTATATTGAGACGGCCGGGGAGCTCAAGACTAAGCCCACACAACATAGCGTCAAGGCGCTTCGAGAGATCGGGATTCAGCCAGATATCATCCTCTGCCGAACCAGCCGATTTCTCACCCCCCAGGTGAAGGAGAAGATCGCCCTGTTTTGCAATGTCGACAAGGATGCGGTCATTACGGCCAAGGATGTGGAGTCCATCTACGAAGTCCCCATCGTCTTCCACCAGGAGGGCTTGGACGACAGGTTGGTCGAATTGCTCAACATCTGGACGGGACGCCCGAATTTAGGGCCTTGGGAAAGGTTGGTGAAGAAGGTCAAGAACCCAAAGCGTTCAACCTCCATTGCCGTGGTCGGGAAGTATGTCCATCTGAAGGACTCGTATAAAAGCTTGCACGAGGCCTTAATCCATGGGGGGATCGCTAACGATTGTCGGGTTGACCTGAACTATGTCGATTCCGAAAGGCTGGAGAGGGAGAGGCCGGTCGAGTTGTTCAAGGAAGCCAAAGGGATTCTGGTACCAGGGGGATTTGGGCAGAGGGGGATTGAAGGAAAGATCAAGGCGGTCCGATATGCCAGGGAGAATAAGATTCCCTTTTTCGGGATTTGCCTCGGGATGCAGGCGGCGGTGATCGAATTTGCGAGAAACGTGGCCGGGCTCAAGAAGGCCCATAGCTCGGAATTCGACACCAATACCACGGCCCCGGTCATCTATCTCATGGACCAGTGGGTTGATCGGGAAAAGGTGGTCCAGAAGCGAGACATCCACTCGGATAAAGGGGGGACGATGAGGCTGGGTGCTTACCCCTGTAAGCTGGAGGAAAGGAGCTTGGCCTTTGGCGCCTATAATAGGAAGATGATCTGGGAGAGACACCGACATCGGTATGAATTCAATAACGGATACAGGGATGTGTTGACCAAGTCGGGACTTAAGGTGAGCGGTATATCCCCGGATGGAGAATTGGTAGAGATCATCGAGCTTGAGGACCACCCATGGTTTCTGGGATGTCAGTTCCATCCGGAATTCAAGTCCCATTCCATGGACCCCCACCCCCTCTTTCGGGATTTTATCAGGGCATCGTTGGGAAACAAGGGGGTGGAAAGGTCGGGGAAGCGGAAGAGGGGGAAGGCTCGCTCCCGACAGAGAGGGTAAATGGCTACCAGAGAAGTCCGTGTCAATTCCGTTACCATTGGAGGGGACAGGCCCTTGGTCCTTCTGGCGGGTCCTTGCGTGATCGAAGGCGAGGAGGTAACCCTGAGGATCGCGAAGAGGATAAAGGAGATCGCCTCAAGGGTCGGGATGGACCTCATCTTCAAGAGCTCGTATGATAAGGCGAACCGCTCTTCCATCCACTCCTACAGGGGACCTGGGTTGGATGAGGGCCTGGGAATCTTGCGTCGGGTGAAGGAGGAGCTGCATCTTCCGCTGCTCTCCGATGTCCATCGTTTTGAGGAGATTGAGAAGGCCTCGGCCCTTTTGGACGTGATTCAGGTTCCGGCTTTTCTCTGCAGGCAGACCGATTTCATCGTGGAAGTGGCGAAGACGGGAAAGGCAATCAACATCAAAAAGGGGCCCTTTCTCGCCCCGTGGGATATGCACAATGTCATCGAGAAGGTCACCTCCACGGGAAATGAGAACCTTCTCTTGACGGAACGGGGGACGAGCTTTGGATATAATAATCTGGTTAGTGACATGAGATCGTTGGCCATCATGAGGTCTTTCGGCTATCCCGTTGTTTACGATGCCACCCATAGCGTGCAGCTGCCGGGGGCAGGTGGTGATCGTTCGGGAGGTCAGCGGGAGTTGATTCCCCAATTGGCCAGGGCAGCTACGGCAACGGGAATTGACGCGCTGTTCATGGAGGTGCACGAGGATCCTTCCCGGGCCTTGTGTGACGGTGCCAACAGCGTATCCCTGGATGACGTAGGGCCCTTCTTGACTCAGGTGAAGGAGATCGATCGGATCGTGAAGGATGGTGGGCCATGAGCGTGGAGAGGGGAAAACGGGTCTTGAAGATCGAGGCCGATGCCATACGCTCCCTGATGGATAAGATCGACGAGAATTTCGAGAGGGCTGTAGAGCTCATTTACCACTGCAGGGGGAAGGTGGTGGTTATGGGGGTTGGGAAGTCCGGCATTATCGCAAAGAAGATCGCCTCCACCCTGGCCAGCACCGGGACGCCTGCCTTCTTTATCCATCCCGTGGAGGGGATGCACGGCGATTTGGGGATGCTGGCCAAGGACGATATCGTGATGATCCTCTCCAATAGCGGTGAGACGGACGAGATTTCCAGGATTTTGCCCCTGCTCCAGCGATACGGAAATAGGCTCATCGCCTTCACCGGGAACATACACTCCAACCTGGCAAAGGCAGGGGATGTGGTTTTGGATGTGAGCGTAAGGGAGGAGGCCTGTCCCTTTGGCCTGGTTCCAACGACAAGCACCACGGCGGCCATGGCCCTCGGGGATGCCCTGGCCATCGCCCTTCTGGAACAGAGGGGATTCAAAGAGGGGGACTTCGCCACCTTCCATCCCGGGGGATACTTGGGCAAGCGATGGTTGACGGTGGGAGAGCTCATGCACACCGGAGAGGCCTTTCCCATGGTCAGAGAGGACACCTCGATGAGGGAGGCAATCTTTGAGATAACCTCCAAGAGGCTGGGAGTAACGGGTGTTCTCGACGCCGACGGGAATCTGGTAGGGGTTATCACCGATGGGGATCTCCGGCGGGCATTGGAGAAATATGGGGATCTGCTCAACCGAAAGGCGTCGGAGATTATGACACGGAATCCCAAATGGATCGAGATGGACTGCCTCGCCGCCAGAGCTGTCCAGAAGATGGAGGAATACTCCATTACCTCCCTTTTCGTTTTTAAGAACGGGGAGGAAAGAACCCCCGTCGGTATCATTCACCTCCATGATCTGCTGAAGGCGGGGATTGTCTAATGAGCTCAAGGAGCCCGGAAAAGGCGAAAAACGTCAGGCTCTTGATCCTGGATGTGGATGGGGTGTTGACCGATGGACGGATTGTCATCGATGATCGGGGGGTGGAGACCAAATGCTTCGACGTGAGGGATGGCCATGGAATAAAGTTGCTGAAACGCGCTAACATCGAGGTCGTCAT
>DAOVGJ010000052.1 GCA_030672465.1 Pseudomonadota bacterium
GTGTCCACGGATACGTGGCGCCCCTTTCCCATGCTCGGTCTCACGGTATTGGCCTCACTCTTTCCCAAGGATTGGGATATTACCATCGTAAATGAGACCATCGAGAAGGTGAATCTGGACGTGGACGTGGATTTGGTGGGGCTGACGGCCTTGACCTGTGTTGCGGATCGGGCTTACTCCCTGGCGGATGAGTTTCGGAAGAGAGGGAGAACGGTGGTTATCGGAGGGGTACATGCGAGTCTTGTACCTCAAGAGGCAAAAGCCCATGCCGACAGCGTCTTGGTTGGCGAGGCGGAGGGAATTTTCCACCGGCTCATCTCCGACTACGAGGCGGGCTGCATAAAACCATTTTATCAGAGCGAAAGCTATTTCGATTTGAAAAAGGAGCCGCTGCCGAGGAGGGAACTGTTGAGCTCCAGGTATAGTCGTTTCTTTAGGAGCATTGAGACGACGAGGGGTTGCCCCAACCGGTGCGAGTTTTGCTCCGTCCCCATCATCAATGGGTTGCGATATCGGACCAGATCTATCTCCCAGATCGATAATGAACTCTCCTCCATCATCCGGAAAAGGGGGGAATACCTTTTTCTCACCGACGATAACGTGGTTGCCAAACCAAAATTCGCCGCGGAGCTCTTCCGGGTCTTCAAGAAATATGGAGTCAAGTGGATGGCTTTTTGCACCCTTCAAATCGCCCGAAACCCGGAGCTGCTGGACCTGGCTCGAGAAAGCGGATGTATCTCCCTCTTTATCGGATTCGAATCCCTGAATCAGGATAACCTGGATGGTGCGAGGAAGACCTTTATGAACACCCACGAGCTGGTTGACCTCATCAAACGAATTCAAGATCACGGGATAGGGATTCAAGGTGCGTTTATCTTTGGGTTCGACCACGATGACAAGGATGTGTTCAAGAGGACCGTCGATTTTGTTCATGAGACCCATATTGAGCTTCCGACCTTCTCCGTCCTCACCCCTTTTCCCGGAACCCCTCTGAGGAGAAGGCTTGAGAAAGAGGGGCGGATCTTCGATAACCATTGGCCTCATTACGACATGAGTCATGTGCTGTTCAAGCCAAAGCTGATGAGCCCGGAAGAGCTCCAAGAGGGATACCTGTGGGCTCAGAAGTATTGCTGTTCCCCTCGCTCCATCTTGGGAAGGCTCCTTCGGGGACCTCGGAACCATTTTCGCTTCTTCTTGATGAGCAATTTCGTCCTGAGGGGGGCTCAAATGGAGATCGTCAACAGGCTCAGGGGTCGCCAGTTCCACGTGGGCCCATCATGAAGATTCTTTTGCTATCGGTAAACAGGGAGAGGATGCCCTATCCGGTCTTCCCCTTGGGATTGGCCTATATCGCCTCCGTGCTCAAGGAGGAGGGGCACCAGTTGAGGATCGTGGACCTCTGTTTCTGTGAAGACGTGGAGGATGAGCTACGAAATCAGGCATTGCGATGGAGGCCTGATCTGATTGGGCTTTCGCTGAGAAACTTGGACAATTTGACCTATCCAACTCCCCTCTCCTACGTTCCGGAAGCGGAGGAGGTGATCGGTCTCTGCAGGAGGCATTCGAGGGCCAAGGTGGTCATAGGGGGCTCGGGGTTCTCCCTTGCCCCGATGGAGCTCTTGAGGGCCCTGGACGTCGATTTTGGGGTGGTGGGGGAGGGAGAGAGTCCCATCCTCTCCCTTGTTCGATGTCTTGAAAGGAGAATCCCCGTGGAGGGGATTCACGGGGTGATCGTACGAGAGGGTCTGCCGGAGAGCGTTCCGGCCATCGATCGGGTCAAATCCATCGGGTTTCCGCATCGTGACCTCCTGGACAATGGACGATATCTGCGCCATGGGGGAATGGGGAACATCCAGACCAAACGGGGATGCCCCTTCAACTGCATCTACTGTACCTATCCTCTGCTGGAGGGATCCTCCGTTCGCATGAGACCCCCGGAGGAGGTCCTCCAAGAGCTCCGGGGATTGAAGGAACATCACGGTGTGGATTACGTCTACTTCGTGGACGATATCTTCAACTTTCCACGGGACCATGCCCTCGGGCTCTGCCGATCCATGGCGGACCAGGGGATCGGGGTGAAATGGACCGCTTTTATCAACCCGGGCTACGTGGATGAGGAGTTGATCGAGGCCATGAAGGAGGCGGGCTGTATGGGAGTCGAGTTTGGTACCGATTCGGGGTCCCCCGCGATGTTGAGGCGGCTTGGGAAATCCTTTTCCACCGAGAATATTTCCCGGGCTTCCGAGATATGCAGGAAGGTCGAGATCCCCTTTGCCCACTACCTGCTCCTCGGTGGGCCCGGGGAGGACGAAAAGACCCTGGAGGAGACCGCCTCTTTGATGGACCAGCTTGAATCAACGGCCGTCATCGTCATGGTGGGAATCCGGATCTACCCGGGTACGGAATTGGAGAGGATATCCCTGTCGGAAGGGATTATTGGTCCCGATACGAATCTCGTGTATCCCCATTTCTACATCTCCCCCCCATTGGGGGATGAAATCCTCCGTTGGGTCTCCCAAAAGGCCTTGGAGAAGAGGTGGATTGTGCCGGGATTGGAGATTAACATTTCCCAAAACTTGATGGACCATATCCGCCGGTTTAACATCAGGGGTCCCCTTTGGAACTTGGTCCCCAGAATGAAGAGGTCGAGGGTGAGACCCCTCGCCGGGGAGTAATATTATGGAGTTCGATGGCCGAATAGCCGTGGTGACCGGTGGCTCAAAGGGGATAGGGAAGGCCATTAGTTTAGCCTTCTGCCAGAGGGGAGCTTCCGTTATCGCCAATTATGCCTCCGATCAACGAGGGGCAGGGGAGCTGTCCAAGGAGGCCGAATCCCTGACTGGCAAGCTCATTCCATACCAGGCGGATGTAACCGATTTCCAGCAAGTCAGCGCCATGATAGAGGATGTCGCGGGCCGCTATGACCGGATCGACATCCTCGTCAACAACGTGGGTATGATGAAGGATAACCTCTTGATGCTGATGTCCAATGAGGACTGGGAGCACGTCCTGAGGACGAATTTGACCAGCACCTTTTACTGCTGCCGGGCCGCCCTGCGAAAGATGATCCCTCAACGGAGGGGAAAGATCATCAACATCGCATCGGTCAGCGGCATCCTTGGCACGGCTGGTCAGACTAACTACGCCGCTTCCAAAGGGGGCTTGATAAGCTTCACCAAGTCCCTGGCCAGGGAGTTGGGTCAATTTAATATACAGGTAAATGCGGTGGCCCCGGGGCTTATCGAGACGGACTGGCTGGCGAGGGTCCCAAAGGAAAAGGTCGAGGCCATCATCAAGCAGACCGCCTTGGGGCGTATCGGTCGACCCGAGGAGGTCGCCCACGCCGTGCTGTTTCTGGCCTCGGAGGGTTCCGATTACATCACCGGCCAGACGGTAATCGTGGATGGGGGCATTGTCTAATCAGCAAATAAGAAGGGTTGTAATCACCGGGTTGGGGGTATTTACCGCT
>DAOVGJ010000179.1 GCA_030672465.1 Pseudomonadota bacterium
GGTATTGCGATGGTCGTCGCCATGACCATTGCCTCAACCATGGGGACCTTGGCCCCGGCCTTTTTCAAAAAAATAAAGGTTGACCCGGCCATCGCATCGGGCCCCTTCGTTACCACTGCCAACGATATTACGGGCATCCTCGTCTATTTCGGGGTTGCCACGCTGTTTATGAAATACCTAATCCGCTGAACCCTTCCCTATGCCTCAATTCAAAACATCGGCAATCGTCATCAAGACTCTGGATTATGGGGAATCCGACCGGATCATCACCCTCTACACCTCCGATTTCGGAAAGATCAAGGGGATTGCTAAAGGAGCTAAAAAGAGCAGACGTCGTTTTTCCAATGCACTGGAGCTCTTCACCCTCAGCAGGTTGATCTTCTTCGATAAGAGAGAGTTGGGGCTGGTAAGGATAGAAGGATGTGATATTGTTAATACCTTCCCCGCGATACGGGAAGACCTACGAAAGATCGCCTTTGGATGCTATCTTGTCGAACTCGTGGATGAGATGACCGCCGAGAGGGAAGCCAACCCCGATCTATTCAATATGCTGAGGATCTTCCTTTCCCTCCTGAGCGATGGTGAAGCCAAGTCTCAAATCTTGAGAGTCTTCGAAATACGCTCGCTCTCCCTTTTGGGTTATCGACCCGAGCTAAGCAGATGCCTCCGTTGTGATGAACCCCTTGAACACGGTGGGGAAGCCCGTATCAGTATTAAAAAGGGGGGATTGCTCTGCGAAAGATGTTCCCAGGGATATATCGATCTAATCCCCGTTTCCCCGGGGACGGCAAAAATACTGCACGTTGCCATGGAAATGGATCTATCCAAGGTCGGCCGGCTGAAGTTCTCTAGGCAGGCCCTTTGGGAGGGCGAGGCCATTCTGTCCAAGTTCATCCAATACCACATCAATAAGGAACTGAAGTCCAAGAAATTCTTGAAAGACCTCGGTATGTAGTCCTTCTCAGCTATCCCTACCTGCCCCGGCCAAAAGGCTTCCCGTGCTTTCACCGTAATCGTCCCTCTTCCTCGATCGATGCGTCGATCGTGAAATTTTTTCACAGCATATGAAAAAAAATACCATCTCAAACTGCGGTTTGTATCAATTTCGCGGATCCTCTCTTCAAAAGAGGTATATTTTTATCCAATATTATCTGTTCCATAGAAGGGGAGTATGAAATGGCGGACCCAAATCGGCTAATCTCGACTATTTCCCCAATTGGCATGCTTTTTGATCTTAGGGTGATAGGAAACCATCGGGATCACGAACATGCAGGACGCTTGGATTGGAAGAAGAACACATCCCAGAATAGACGTGAACCTTCCCGTCTATTTCGGGCTCATCGATATTAAACGAGGTAGAAAACCCAAGGCCCGTTATTCGGGAGAAACTATTGATGTCTCCGTGAAGGGGCTGGGAATAAGGATGAACTGTCACATCCTGCACATGATCCCTATTGCCATTGATATGATGGGGGACAATAAGAAATACGATTTGGAGATCGGGATCGAGTTAGGCGGGGAAAAGGTGTTGGCAGTAGCCGAGGTAAAATGGTCATTGCTGGAGCTCCCGCACCTCCTCAAGATGGGTGTTTTCATCAAGGAGATGGGGCATGAAGAAGAGGGGAAATGGACGAGGTTTATCGAAAAACAGTATCGAGAGAGCCCCCAAAAGACCGGGCCTACCTTGAGGGTGATCGAGTCTATTCAGATGGCGTCAAATCACTTGAACAAAGCATCCGATAGGATATCCCAACAGATGAAAGCCTATGAGGTGAAGCAGGAAAGGTAAAGGAACAGACTATAATAAGAAGAACAATGATCTTGAGGCCACGGACAAAAAGAGTCCCTGGCCTTTTTCATTAGAGAAAGCCATGAAATCCCTAGATTTTATCCCTTCAACGGCCCATTTAAATGAAAGAATACCCTTGTCCCTTCGCTTCGGTGTCTTCCGGTCTTTTGCCCAAATTCCCTTTCGCTCACTGAAAAGAATCTTGGACCATTCTAGAGTTCGCTTCACTGCAAATCCAAAACTCGCCCTCTGGGCTCAGACATTGGATTTGCGGCCGTTTCGCTTCACTAAGAATGGTTAGCCAAAATTCTTTAATGTTCGCTCCAGGGAACCAGGGCAACGACCTGTCCCGATGTGACACTTCTCCAGCAAACTACGCTCATCGACAACGATGTTCCCCAGAGCCTCAGGAAATTTCAGTACCATGGCACCTTGACAGGGATATGCTAACATGGTAATGAGAATCAATTTTTCATGGAAGAACAGACAACCGGAGGCCGATCGATGACGTTTCAGGAGTTAGTTTTGGCCCTCGAGGCATTTTGGGCTCGTCAGGGTTGCCTCATACAACAACCGTATAATACCGAGGTGGGAGCGGGAACGATGAATCCCGCAACCTTCCTCCGGGTATTGGGGCCTGAACCGTGGAAGGTTGGCTATATAGAACCCTCCCGTCGCCCAACCGATGGTCGGTATGGGGAGAATCCCAAT
>DAOVGJ010000201.1 GCA_030672465.1 Pseudomonadota bacterium
AAGGGTGAATTTCCAGCCCATGATGCCCACTTCCATCGGCAATCGGCCAACCGCCCATAATGACCAACCGGTCAAGAAGGCAACCATCGTTCCCACACTGGCCCCTGATCGCAAAAGGGCTGCCGCGATAGGCAAGCTTACATAAGGTCCCCCGGGGGCAAAACCACCCGCTACTGCGCCGATCATGATTCCCCGTATGCCCGATTCAGCCCCTATCCATCTGGCCAAAATTTCATGGGGAATGAGAACCTGGGCCATACCCGCCACCGTGAACGCACATACCAAAAGGGGGAGGATTTGGATCGTCATATTCCCCGCTGTTCTCAATCCAATAATATGCTGTCCTCCTCCCTTGAGGTAACCGACCAGGATTAAAATACCGGCAATGAGTCCCATGGTTATTGTTGGAAAAAGCATTTTGAAATCCCTTCCGTTTTTTTCCGTTCTCTTCTCGGACAATCTCCCTTCAGCTCCATAACTTTCGCTGGAACCCTCTTGTTTTTTAATGGAAGAGGTCTTTTTCAAGCCCATTTTGCCTTTTCGCCTCTTTGAATACCCCCATCTCTTGAGAGATTCATTCTAAGGGTTTGAGCGACAATAAGAGAAAATATTTCCTATGGAGGAAAAAACCCTTTCGTGGTCGTCTATGGCCCGCATGACTCCGACGCGGAGCACCTTGATGCCATATAATATCAGAGGCTAACCGTATTCACAAGAAAAATGAGAAAGGGATAACACCCTTGTCCCTTCGCTTCAATGCTTCGCGGTTTGTTGGCCAAATCCCCTTTCACTTACTGAAAAGAATTTTTGACCATTCTAAAGTTCGCTTCACTGCAAACTCAAAACTCGCCCCCCGGGCTCAAACATTGAGTTTGCGGCCGTTTCGCTTCACTAAGAATGGTTGCCAAAAATTCTTTAATGTTCGCTCAAGGGAACCCGGCCAACAACCGGTCCCGAAATTACCTCTGGGGTTCGGAGGTGGGGAAGACTTACCCTTTCCAGCATCCCAAGGGCTGATTTTCCCCTTCCGTTCGGCTGAGCCCCTCGGTCTGAGCTCAGGGTCGAAGACTCACGGCGAAGCCTGCTTACCCTTGATGGGTACCTCACTTCTCCACCAAATTACGCTCAGGGATAACGGTGTTCTCCAGGAACTCAGGAAGCTCCCGTTGGGCTGTCCTTGACAGTTCGCTTTTTACTCTGTTAGAATTTTCCGTCAAGAGCGGTTCATGAATGCGAAAAGCTGGCGAGGATGATACAATAGGAGGATGCGGAAAATGTTCAAGATCTGTGGGATTCAGATGGCCTGCGTTGAGGACAAGCAAAAGAACCTTCAAAAAGCGGTGCGGCTTGCTGAACTGGCGGCCAAGAAAGGGGCAAAGATTATCGGCTTCCAGGAACTTTTCAACACCCATTGGTTCCCGAGGGAGATCGATCAGAGGAATTTCGACCTTGCAGAGCCCATGAACGGGCACTCCATCCAAATGATGCGGAAAGTAGCCAAGGAGAAACGAGCGGTTATCATTTGTCCCCTCTTTGAGGAGGGAATCGAAGGGGTTTATTATAACACCGCGGTGGTTATCAATGCCGATGGTAAGGTGCTGGGGGGGTACAGGAAGGTTCACATCCCCCAGATTCCCCTTTGGGAGGAGAAATCTTACTTCTCCTCAGGCGATAAGGGGTTCCCCGTATTCCATACCAAATATGCCAAGATAGGCGTTCAAATTTGTTGGGACAATTTCTTTCCAGAAGGAACGAGGATACTGGCTCTCAAGGGGGCCCAGATCATTTTTGCTCCCACTGCTGCCGCCTTTGCTTCTCAACAGAAATGGGAAACCGTCATTAGGGCTCATGCCATTACCAATGGCCTCTTCATCTTTCGGGTAAATCGGGTGGGTAGCGAAGAGAAGCAGGATTTCTATGGGAAAAGTTTCTGCGTGACGCCGGAGGGGGAGCTTATCGATAAGCCCAGCGGGATGCAAGAGGGGATCGTTTTTGCCAATATCGATTTGAGGGAAATAGGCATGACTAGGAGGGAGTGGACCTTTCTCAGGGACAGACGGCCTGAGGTCTATTGGGAAGTGGCCGGTTTGAGTTGGCAAAAGGGGCGGAATGCCGCCAGAAAATCCGTCAATGCACGGAAAAGAAAGGGAGTCGCGAGAGAGAGCAAACGGAGATGAAAAAGGCCCTAACGGAACTTATAAGCGATTCCATTCGCCGTTGTGTGGATAAGGGGTTGCTGAGGAGCAGGGAGACTCCTCCATTAATTCTCGAATCTCCAAAGGAGAAGTACCACGGCGATTATGCCACCAACATCGCCTTGGTCATGACGGCCCGGGAGGGAAAGCCTCCCCGGGAAGTGGCCCGAATCATCGTGAGCCAATTAGAGGATGAAGATGGGGTCATCGAAAAAATGGAAATCGGCGGTCCGGGATTCATCAATTTCTATCTGAAGGAGAAGGTGTGGTACTCCGTCCTGGAGGAGATCGGGCGGAAGGGGGAGGACTTCGGCAAGGGGAAAATAGGGGAGGGTAGGCGGGTTCAGGTCGAGTTCATCAGCGCCAATCCAACGGGACCTTTGCACGTTGGGCACGGGAGGGGAGCGGCCATCGGCGATGCCCTGGCGAGAATTCTCGAGGCATGTGATTATCGAGTCTTTAAGGAATATTATATTAACGATGTTGGAAGCCAGATGAATATCTTGGGTCAATCAGTTTTCCTCCGCTATCTTCATGCACTGGGCAAGGAGGTCGAATTCCCCGATTATTGCTATCAAGGGGATTACATAGCGGAGATCGCTGAAAAAGCAATCAATGAAAGAGGGGAAGAATATCTCCATTATCCCCAGGAGGAGTCGATCCAATCAATAGCCTCTTTTGGCGCCAACGATATTTTACGGGGAATCCAAGGGGATCTGGATCAATTCGGAGTCCATTTTGACGGGTGGTTTAGCGAGAAAGAACTCTATCGGGAAGAGAAAGTCCCAAGGGCCATTGAGGATCTGAAAAAAAAGGGACTCGTTTACGAAAAGGATGGGGCCTTATGGCTTAAGACCTCCCACTATGGAGATGAGAAGGATCGTGTTCTGGTAAAGGCCAATGGGGAAACGACCTATTTCGCATCCGATGTCGCTTACCATAAGGATAAATTGGATCGGGGGTTCGAGGTGCTGATCAACATCTGGGGTGCCGATCACCACGGATACGTTCCTCGGATGAAGGCCACCTTGATGGCAATGGGTAAGGATGAGGCTGTTTTGAAGATAGTCCTCGTCCAATTGGTGAGCCTAATGCGAGATGGAAAGCCTGTTGCCATGTCAACTCGGGCGGGGGAATTCACCACGTTGAGGAATGTCGTGGAGGAGGTTGGCCGGGATGCGGCAAGGTTCTTCTTCCTCATGAGGCGACCCGACAGCCAGCTCGATTTCGACCTGGAGTTGGCCAAGAGACAGAGTGCTGAAAATCCCGTATACTATGTCCAGTATGCCCATGCCCGAATATGCAGCATTTTCAGGGAGGCCCTGAACAAGGGGATCGTTTTGCCGCGATTCAAGGATATCGATCTCCATCTGCTCAATCTTCCGGAGGAATTGGACCTCCTGAAACACCTTACGGCATACCCCGAGGTCGTCGAGGCAAGTGCCATCACCCTGGAGCCGCATCGAATCCCCTTCTACCTGATGGAGCTATCCAGTTTATTCCATAGCTATTATAATAAATACCGCGTGATTTCATCCGAGGTAGAGCTAACCCAGGCGCGCCTGCTTTTGGTTGGTGCGATTAAGGGGATCATCAAGAGCGCTCTCGATGTATTGGGGATTTCGGCGCCTGAAAAGATGTGATCCTCGGGATGGAAAACAACAAGGGATTATGAGGGGATGAATAAGGAGAAAGGTCGCGTTACCCGAATGAGGCTGGGCCGCGTGCTTTTGAGCTACGGCATCGTTTTTTTCATCGGTCTATGGGTGGGATATGAGTTCGCGTCCACTCGAAAGGCAGCCCCACCCGAAAGCAAGGAGATGGTGGACTCGATCGCCCGGGTGGGAAATGAGGGCCAGGGAAAAGGAAAAAGATCAGAAGGGGATGAAGAGGCAAAGGGGAAATCCTCCTTTGAGGGGGAAGTGGCTCAAAGGGATGATTTATCCCTCACCTTTTACGAAACACTCTTGAAGAAAGAGCCATTCCCGGTGATGCGAAATAAGGGAAGGGGCTCCAAGGAGACCCAGGCCATAACTGGCCCGAAGAAAAGGGAGAGCCTTTCAAAGGGGGACAGACCATCCAAAAGGGCCCGTTCAGGGGATGCTCCTTTTACCATCCAGGTGGGTTCCTTTGCCCATAAGAAACAAGCGGAGGATTTAACACAATACTTAAGAGGGAAAGGTTATCCAGCCTACCTTACAAGTCAGGTCATCTCGGGAATGGGGAGGATGTATCAAGTTAGGATTGGCCATTATCGGACTGTGGATGAGGCGAAAAGGGAAGCCAAAAGCATCGGCGAAAGGGAGAAGTTGCCAACCTATATTCCTCCATCTATTCCTCCATCGCTCGATCAATAGGGAAAGGGGGAAGTCTTCATCGCAATAGGAATCCACGGGGGATAAAACCATGGGGAAAAAGACACCGACGGGAAAGGCCAGCAAGAAGGGGACGGTTCGCGAGTATGCCGAGGCCTTTATTATCGCTTTTGTCATTGCCATGTTAATCAGGACCTTTTTGGTTCAAGCCTTTAAAATCCCGTCAAGCTCCATGGAGCCCACCCTTTTGGTGGGCGATCATATCCTGGTCAGTAAGTTCATCTATGGCATCCGGATTCCCTATATCGGTAAAAAATTCCTGACATTTCATAAACCGAATAGGGGCGATATCATCGTTTTCGTCTATCCAGAAGACCCCAAGAAGGATTTCATAAAAAGGGTGATCGCGAGGGGGGGGGAGGAGGTACAGATCAAGAATAGGAAGATATTCATCAATGGGAGGGAAATCGAGGATCTATGGGGAGTTTACAGGGAAAGGGATGGACCCCTCGTCCCGAGCCATTTCCGGCCGGGGGATAATTATGGACCCAGAATCGTCCCCCCCAACTCCCTTTTCGTTATGGGGGATAACCGAGATAATAGCCAAGACAGTCGGTATTGGGGGTTCGTCGATTTATCGGCAGTAAAGGGGAAGGCCTTTATCATCTACTTCTCCTATAATAAGAGGACCACAAA
>DAOVGJ010000143.1 GCA_030672465.1 Pseudomonadota bacterium
GATTACAGGCGCCGAGAGATTCGAGCCAGTATATCCAGCCTGGGATCAGGCCTGTAAATATCAAACACTCCAGGGACGAGGCCCTCAAGTTTGGTTTTCTTCCCTGATGCCACCTCAATGATCTCCCGGAAAATTTTGGAACCTATCTCTTCTATGGATTCCCTTCCCTCAATGATTGTTCCTGCATTGATGTCCATATCAGCCTGCATCTTGGCGAACGATGCCGGATTCCCACACACCCGTATGGTCGGAATAATGAGACCTTCCAGGGAAGCTCCCACCCCCGTTGTGAAGACCAAGATCTGTGCCCCGGCAGCAGCCAGGTGAGTGACCGCCTGGGCATCGAGGTGAGTCCCATCCTGGAAGTAGACCCCTGGAGCTGTGGGTCGTTCACATTTGTGGGCGCTATTTTCCAGGACTCCCACGATGGGCATCGTACCCGTCTTATGTAAGGCCCCAAGGGATTTTTCCTCGATACTCGACAGGCCACCGGCTATGTTGCCCTTGCACATAAACTCCATCCTTGCACCGGGCATTTTCCAGTATTTTTCCTCATTGAGAATGACCTTTTCAATCCTCTTGCGAATCGCCTCATTGGCCGCCCTTCGGTAAAGTTCTTCCTCTCCACCAATGGCTTCGATGGGTTCTGTGAAAATCACTGAGGCGCCTTCTTCTATGAGGCGATCTACAGCTACTCCAAGGCTGGCATTGGCTGCCAGCCCCGATGTGGCATCCGAGCCGCCGCATTTTACCGCTGCGAGCAGCCGATCGAGCGCAAAGGGTTCTCTCTTTAACGTCCCTATTTTATCCTCTATGTTCCGGGCTATTTCGACTCCTCTTTTGACCGTCCGAACAACACCGCCCATTTCCCTAACGCTGAGAATTTCAACGGGTTTTCCGCTTCCCGATAGCCTTTCGGAAAAGATCTCCGGTTGCAGGGCTTCGCATCCCATCCCGATCAGAATCACCCCAGCAATATTTGGATTCTCGGCAATACCCACCATGGTGTTGACTACCTGCTCGTTTCCCAAATGGAGGCAGCTATAATGCTGAGTCACGGGCACGGCAGATTTCACCTGCTCGGCAACCCTTCGAGCGATTCCCTCCACACACTCCACAACGGCAAAAACCAAAATGAGGTTCCGGATACCCACTCGTCCGTCATACCTTTGATAACCCAGAAATTCCATGTCTCCCTCTCATTGGTGGTTTCCAGGCGCGTTCAGGGGAATGGTGAGTCGAAGGCTTTTCATATTGTGGACGTGGACATGGTCGCCTGCCCGAATATCGCGGGTTGCTTGGCCTATAACTGCCCCATACTTGATGACCTTGTCGCCTTTTTTCAAGGGCAGAAGCGCAACCTTATGCCCCATAGAGATCGACTCACCGACCTTAATAGTCTTTGTCTCCTTACCCTCGGCCGTCAAGATGTGAACGGACTCCCCTGCTTCCGCATGATTCAGCAGGGTTGCAACCGTATCCTCCGAGTTCAGCATGATCGCCCGTTTCATGGTATCTTCTTTCCGCCTCCCCGTGCCCCTGGATTTACATATGAGGGCCGATGTTCCAGATGCTGATCATACCGTATCCAAACGTCTCTGCCTTGGTGGCCTTCCCAGAGGCCACGTTCAACAGCTCCTGGAAGATTCTCTTCCCAGCCTTTCCCACTGTTTCTTCCCCTTTGAGAATGGAACTGACATCGACGTCGATATGGCCACTCAAATGCTGAGCCGTATGGGGGTTTCCCGTGACCTTTATAACGGGGGAGATGAGCGTTCCTGCAGGCGATCCTCCCCCGGTGGAGAAGATGATAATCTGAGCCCCAATTGCGGTGAGGCCGGTCAGGGCTTCCGGAGTGCGGCCTGGACCATCCATGAAGAACAAGCCCTTCCCTTTGGGAATCTCCCCGTAGCTGAGCACGCCCTGTAATGTCTTGCCGCCCCCTTTTTTGATGGCCCCGAGGGATTTCTCCTCGATAGTGGTTATCCCCCCAGCGATATTGCCTGGGGCAGGGTTGGCCCCGCGTATATCCATGCCCGAGGCTTTTACCCTTTCTTCGCAGTCGCTTACCAAGTGATAGAGCTTCTTCTCGACCTCACGGCTTGCCGCCCTTTTGGCCAGGATATGCTCCGCACCGATGATTTCGGGTGTTTCTCCGAAAATGACCGTTCCTCCGGACTCAATGAGCATGTCCGCCGCGATTCCCGTGGCGGGGTTCGAGGCGATGCCGGAAGTCGTATCCGTCAGGCCGCATTTAATTCCAAGGGTCAACCGTTCCAGGTCGTAGGGTACCCTCTTCATTTGGGAAGCTTCACGTAGCATCAGGTCGAGAATTTTCGCTCCTTTGGGAAGGGCTCCCGTCAGCCCTCCTTCATCGAGGACAACGAGGGTTTCCACCATCTTTTTCGTATTCGAGATCTCATCGGCCAGGTATTCGGCGGTGATGGATTCGCATCCCATCCCGACGATCAACACACCGGCGATGTTGGGATTTTTCCCAAGACCGACTAGAGTCCGAGCCGCTTGATCTTTGTCATCCCCGAGTTGAGCGCATCCCTGTCGGTGGGTGAGAACAAGGACGTTGGGGTACATGCGTCCTATCCTCAGGGCCACATCGTTGGCACAGCCCACCGAGGGAAGAATCACAATATGATTCCTACATCCCAGGGAACCATCGGGTCTCACATAGCCGGTAATCTTCATCTCAATACCTCTCCAAAAGACTCCAATCACATTTTCATTGACAGGAGCTGCTAAGGGTCATCTCTTTTAAAGCCCCTTTATTTAAGAGGAACCAATCCTTCGTCTAAGATTATTTTTACGGCCATTTGGGCGGCTTTTCCGACGACGTCCGTACACTTGTCGTCGTGACCGCCGGCTTCCTCGAATTTATTAAAATCCTCTGGATCCCTGAGGTAATAAGGACGCCCAAATTTCTTGATTTGGATGTCTCGGCAAATAATTGTGCCGAATTCACGGATGAATTCGTCTGCTAATTGTTTGGCCAGATCGAAAGATCTGAACCGGACTCGCTCGGGATCATCGAAAATTGAGCGCTCGCGCCCCAGGAGCTGGCTGAGGACCATGACCCCGCCGGCATAGCCCCCGCATAGCCCGATACCGGTCAGGCCCCCACCCCCCGCAAGCCCGGTGGCCGCCTTAAACACGCTGTCATCTCTGATGTCCAGGGTGTCCTGTATGGCTGCGATTACACACTGGGAGCACCCTTTATATGTTTTTTCGTATTCAAATCCAAGCTCATAGGCCTTTTCCAGAAGCTCTTTTTTTCTCCCTTTCCCTTCCATAATTCCTCCTTTAACTGATTATTATTACGAGTAATATCTCGCTAATCCATGAACATGCCCCCGTTGACATCCAGTATCTCCCCGGTAATGTGCTTTGCCGCGTCGGAGAGCAGGAATAGTGCTGCCTCTGCAATATCCCCGGTATCCGCAAGCCTTCCCAGCGGACACATTTTTATTAAATCCTCCCTCTGTTGGGGCGAGAAAAGCTGGGCCATAGCCGTATCTACCGGGCCGGGTGCGATGGCATTTACCGTTATACAGAAGGGGGCTAGTACTTTTGCGAACATTTTGGTGAGGCAAATAACGCCGGCCTTGGAGACGGAATAATGGGCTCCTGCGGCAACTCCCCCGATCTTTCCGGCAACTGATGCTATGTTGATAATTTTCCCCTGCCTTCTTTCCTTCATGAAAGGACTCACGGCTTGGGAACAGAAGAAAACCCCCCCCAGGTTCACGCCGAGGACCTCATTCCATTCTTCCTCTGAAACATCCTCGATCTTGGTCGGATACATGATTCCCGCGTTATTAACGAGGATATCAATGTGCCCAAAGTCCCTCATGGTGGATTCCATCAACTCGTGGATATCCCCCGTTTTCTTAACATCGGTCTGAACGGAGGAGACCTTGGTTTTGAAGGAACTCTCTATCTCCTTGGCGGTTTCCCGTGCCATATCGAAATTGATATCGCAGATCACCACCGACGCCCCCTCCGCCGCTAGGCGACGCGCGGTCTCTTTCCCAATTCCCCGAGCACTACCAGTGATGATTGCCACTTTGTCCTTAAATCTCATCGATATCACCTCCTAAAAGATAATCCTTTTTCAATACTGGCCAGCGACCAATCCCCTTCTAAAGCAAACCCAGTTTTTCGATATTGTGGTCTGCAATCTGCCGAATTTTTGCCACCTCCTTCCTTCCCTCCTTGTCCTGGATGAGATGCTTGAACCGGCCCTGGGCCATCAGATATTCCTCCACCGGCACCTTTTCCCCTATCTTGTGGACGGAGGTGACCTCCCCCGCCTCCATTTCAAACAACGGTGCCAAGCCTGTGTTTACCGCCAATCGGCCTATCTCAATGGTTTTTTCGGGGGGAAAGCCCCATCCGGTACAGCAGGGCGTGTGGACCTGAATATAAGAGGGCCCTGTCATGGTCAGTGCTTTTTTAACCTTATTGTACAGATCTTTGGGATAGGAGACGGAGGCAGTGGCCAC
>DAOVGJ010000125.1 GCA_030672465.1 Pseudomonadota bacterium
AGCTTGACACCCCAGGGAAATCTTCTATACTATTAAGATAGTGGAGGGCCCATAGCTCAGCTGGAAGAGCCACCGGCTCATAACCGGTAGGTCCCTGGTTCGAACCCAGGTGGGCCCATTCAATGGATAAGGGGATAAATAGTGGCTGCAATAAGGAGATTCATGAGGCTCGCAATGGAAAGAGCCTTTAACGCAGCCAAGGAAGTGCACCCACGATGGTGCACTTTTTTTGTGCAGAAAAGGGACATTTTGGGGGTTTTTCCTTGAATGAGCAGCTTCGCTTACTGAGGGAATTGCAAGACGTCGATCTCGAGCTCAAGGCTATTGAGGCCGATAAAGAACGCTATCCGATGGAGATAAAGAACTTGGATGAGAAACTGGTCTCGGAAAAAGAGATGTTCAAGAAGAGGGAGGAGAGAATCGAGCTTTTAGAAAAGGAACGCAGGCAAAAGGAGGGGGATTTGGAGTTGGAGCAGGAGAGGATGAAGAAGGCGCAGTCCAAGCTTTACGACGTCAAAACCAACAAGGAGTATCAGGCGCTGCTCGTGGAGATAGAGACCTTGAAGGAGATTAACAGCCAACGGGAAATAGAGATCTTGGAAATAATGGACGAAATCGATGAGTTGAAGAGGAAATATGGGAGAATGCAAAAGGAATTGCAGGAAATGGAGGAGAGGATAGGAGCTGAGAAGAAGCAGCTTGAGGAGAGCCTCGGGAAAGTGGACGGGGCATTGGCCAGCAAGAAGAGGAAACGGACGATGGTGACGAAAAAGCTCTCCACCGAATTGATTGCGCTTTATCAGACCCTCAAGGAAAAAAGGAGGACGGCAGTAGTTCCCGCGAGATTTGGGGCGTGTCAAGGATGCAACATGAAGATACCTCCCCAGATGTTCAACGAAGTCCAAAAAAGTGAGGCCATCATCGTTTGTCCTAGCTGTAATCGAATCCTCTATTGGGAGGATAAGATCGATTATCGATGAGCTGAGGGCTAAGATGGTCGGATGGGGTGCCGAGGAAATCTCATTGTCTTTCCCGGCATAACATTCGAGATCTATTGATGGAGCGGTACGATTAGCAGGATAATGGGAAAGGGGATGTTGAAACTTTACGTCGACGGGGCTTCCAGGGGAAATCCGGGGGAGGCAGGGGCTGGCTTTTACCTACTGGATGAAGATGGAAATGAGCTTCTCAAAGGGATGCGATTCTTGGGTCGAATGACCAATAACGCCGCCGAATATCACGCACTCATTCTCGGGCTTCGTGAAGTACTGGGCATTGGGGGAACCTCCATCGAGATTTATACCGATTCGGAACTGGTTGCAAAGCAGATCAAGGGCATATATAATGTGAGAAACAGGAAGTTGAGGAAATTGCACCGGGAAGCCGTTGCGCTATTAGACAAATTCCATAGATACGAAATGATCCCAATCAGGAGGGAGGGTAATAGGAAGGCCGACCGCTTGGCCAATGAGGCCCTTGACGGTCAAAAGGCAAAGGGGCTGAAGTAGGCGAGGTGATCGCTCCTCCGATTTCAAGGAGGGGAGGAAAGTCCGAGCTCCACAGGGCAGGGTGGTCGCTAACGGCGACTCGGGGTGACCCGAAGGAAAGTGCCACAGAAAGGAAACCGCCTCCCACAAACGGTGGGGGGTAAGGGTGAAAAGGCGAGGTAAGAGCTCACCAGTACCCCGGGTGACTGGGGTAGCTCGGTAAACCCCACCTGGAGCAAGACCAAATAGGGGAGGGTTCGGATGAGGGATAGGGGATTGAGAAGGGGAGGTCTGCTCCTCACATCTCAGATCTCCGTCTCAAGCCTGAAAATGGTGGCCCGCCAGAGCCTCCCGGGTAGGTCGCTCGAGCCATTCAGCAATGGATGGCCCAGATGAATGATCACTGCCCCGTGGGGAGCGATCCCCTTGGGGAACAGAATTCGGCTTATTGTCTGCTACAGCCCCTTTTCACCTTGCCCATTGAGATAGCTGAGGCCACGAGATCCTTATTCCCATTCCCCCATTGCCGAATACCAATGATTCTCCGCGCTTTCGCTCTCCAGATCCTTTTTATCCAAGCCACACGGCGCAGCGACGCTTCTTTTTTCACCCCAGCCCCTTCAAGCGAAAAGTAGGCCATTTGGGGGAATTCCCTTGCCCCCTAATAAACTAACCAATGCTTGCGTTTATCCCTGTGGGGCAGCGGCTGTCGCCTCAAGGGATTTTCTCCCTTTTCCCCGAGGTTTGGCGTGAAAACCGATGTGGTCGCCCTCCATTTCCGCGACCACGTGGTCTCCCTCGTGAATGGCCCCCCTCAGCATCTCCTTGGCGATAGGTGTCTCAAGCTCCCTCTGAATGACTCTTTTCAAAGGCCGAGCACCGTAGACGGGATCATTGCCTACCTGGGCCAGATGCTTTTGAACCTGCTCGGTCATCTCCAGGATGATCCCTTTTTCCCCGAGCCTCTCTCTCAAGCGACTGACCTGGATTTTCACAATGGCCTCAAGCTGCTTATCGGTGAGAGCCCTGAACACCATGATTTCGTCTACTCGGTTGAGAAACTCCGGTCGAAAATGGTGCCGCAGGGCCTCGAGGACCTTCTGCTTCATCGCTTGATAAGAGTTTTCATCGCTTCCCATATCGGGGAGGAAATGGCTTCCAATATTGGAGGTCATGATTACCACGGTGTTCTTGAAGTCGACGGTTCTGCCGTGCGAATCGGTGAGCCTCCCATCGTCGAGTATTTGAAGGAGCACGTTAAAGACATCGTGATGGGCCTTTTCCGTCTCATCGAAGAGGAGTACGGAAAAGGGCTTCCTCCGGATGGCCTCGGTGAGTTGGCCGCCCTCCTCATAGCCGATATAACCCGGGGGTGCGCCGATGAGTCGGGCCACGGTATGTTTCTCCATGTACTCGGACATATCGATCCGTACCATGGCCTGTTCGTCGTCAAAGAGACATTCGGCAAGGGCGCGGGCCAATTCCGTTTTGCCGACTCCCGTAGGCCCTAGAAAGATGAAACTCCCGATGGGCCGGTTGGGGTCCTTGATACCTGAGCGGGCCCGGAGTACTGCATCGCTTACCATCCGCACCGCCTCGTCTTGGCCCACCACGCGTTTGTGGATTTCATCCTCCAGTTTCAAAAGCTTCTGGCGCTCTCCTTCCATCAGCTTGCTGACCGGAATGCCAGTCCAGCGGCTCACCACCTCGGCAATATCCTCCTCATCGACTTCCTCTTTGAGCAACGTCTTCTGTCCCCTCTTCTCCTCGAGGGCCGCCTCGTGCTCTTTAAGTTTCTGCTCGAGGCCGACCAGCTTTCCGTACTTCAATTCGGCCGCGCGGTTGAGATCGTAACTCCTTTCGGCCTGCTCTATTTGAATCTTCACCTGCTCAATCTCTTTCTTAAGGGACCGGATCCCGGAGATGGCCCCCTTCTCGATCTCCCACTGGGCCTTGAGGGAATCGGCCTGGGATTTTAGATCGGCCAGTTCTTTTTCCAGCTTTTGCAGTCTCTCCTTGGAAGGGGCGTCTTTCTCCTTTTTCAGGGCCTCTCGCTCAATTTCGAGCTGCATCACCCTTCGGATAATTTCATCCAACTCCGATGGCATGCTGTCGATTTCGGTCCTGAGCTTGGCCGCGGCTTCATCCATCAGGTCGATAGCCTTATCGGGCAGGAATCGGTCGGAAATGTACCGGTTGCTCAGGGTAGCGGCAGCCACTAGGGCCGAGTCCTTGATACGGACGCCATGGTGAACCTCGTAACGCTCCTTCAGTCCCCGCAGAATAGAGATCGTTTCCTCCACATCGGGCTGGTCCACCAACACCGTCTGGAATCTCCGCTCCAGGGCCTTATCCTTTTCCACGTGCTTTCGATATTCGTTCAGCGTGGTGGCCCCAATACAGTGGAGCTCCCCCCTGGCTAGCATCGGTTTCAGGAGATTGCTGGCATCCATGGCTCCCTCGGCAGCGCCTGCACCGACTACGGTGTGAAGCTCATCGATGAAGAGAATGATCTGGCCCTCCGCCTCCTGAATCTCCTTGAGCACGGCTTTCAGCCTCTCCTCGAACTCACCCCGATACTTGGCCCCGGCAATTAAGGCCCCCATATCCAGGGCGATGAGGCGGCGGTCCTTGAGGCCTTCGGGAACGTCCCCCCTGATCATCCTGAGGGCCAACCCCTCCACGATGGCCGTTTTCCCCACACCGGGGTCTCCTATGAGAACGGGATTGTTTTTGGTCCTCCGAGAGAGGACTTGGATTACCCGCCGAATCTCTTCGTCCCTCCCGATAACGGGGTCGAGCTTGCCTTGGGCGGCCATCTGAGTTAGGTCACGGCCGTAGCGTTCTAGGGGCTGATAGGTCTCTTCAGGAGTCTGACTGGTCACCCGCTGATGGCCACGAATGGATGCCAAAACCTTCATGAGATTGTCCCGGGATACCCCGGCCCGGGAGAGGATCTGGCGCGCGGGGCTCGGATCCCCTTCATCGACCATGGCCATGAGCAGGTGTTCCACGCTCACATAGTCGTCTTTCAGATTGCCCGTCTCCCTTTCTGCCCCGTCCAGGAGCCGACTCAACCTCTGGCTCATATACATTTGGCCGGCCCCGGCCCCTGAGACCTTCGGGAGGCCCGCAAGGTGATTTTCGATGGGACTCCTTACCTCCTGAACCGGGATGTTCATGGCGGTCAGTATCTTGGGAACAAGTCCCTCCCGCTGTTCCAGAAGGGCGAGAAGTAGGTGTTCCGGGTCGATCTGCTGATGACCGTATCGTGCTCCGATCATCTGGGAGGATTGCAAAGCCTCCTGAGTTTTTTCGGTCATTCTATTGACATTCATCGAATTTCCCCCTGCACGAGCCCGTTAAAGGCAAAAAATATTCTCCATACCCAAAATGTAATCATTCAGATCCCTATTTCAAGCTTATAAGGCTTGAAGAGTCCGAGAGAAGATTGTCATCCCCTTTTGAGGGGATTGCCCCAATCCTACATCATCCAGCCGCCCGTCACCTCGATGGTCGCCCCAGTGATGTAGCTCGATTCATCGGAGGCCAGAAAGGCTACCACATTGGCGATCTCCTCCGGCCTCGCCATTCTTCTCAAGGGCGTGGCCTCGATGATCATCTTTTTATACCTTTCTGGCATCTTTTTAATGGTAGGCGTATCCGTTAAACCCGGGAGAACGGCGTTGACATTGATATTGCTCTTACCCAATTCCTTGGCAATGCTCTTGGTCAGGCCAATTATTCCCCCCTTTGCCGCGCTGTAGCTGATGGCGGCAATCCCACCGATTTTGCCGTAAATGGAGGAGATATTGATGATCTTCCCATAGCTTCTCCTGATCATCATGGGGGCCAAGGCCTGAATGCAATTCAACGTCCCCTTGAGATGGACGTCCAGCACGGCCTGCCAATTCTTTTCAGTCACTTTGAGAAGGGTCGCCCCCCTGTCGAACCCAGCGTTGTTGACCAGGATATCCACCCATCCGAAGACGGCCAATACCTCCTCACATGCCCTTTGAACCCGCTCCCTGTTTGCTACATCGACCGCATAAACCTTGCACCTTCCTCCCAGGGCCTTGGCTTCCCCTGCCGTCTCCGTGCAGGTGTCTTTGTTGATGTCGAATAGAGCAAGATCTGCCCCTTCTGCGGCAAATTTGAGGGCTATGGATTTGCCGATTCCCTGTCCGGCCCCGGTTACGAGGGCAACTTTTTCCTTGAGCTTCATGAAAGCTTACCCCTGATCATCGATCCCCATAAGTCTCGAGAGGGTCAATCTTTCCCAAGGGACTGGACTTAGGGTATCACCTTCGGCCATTTTTCTCAATATTTGCGCCATATTTTACGCCATGCTCGCCTCAATTTAGCTTGCTTTTTCGAAGAAAATTATTTATCATGGGGGTTAACTTCTGGAGGGCTTTCCTTTTTCCAAGTTTACGGGACAAGGGATGAAGAGGAGTTTTATTTTCGCCGCTATAATCATTGCGTCCTTCGTTTCCAGCGAAGTTGCCTTTTCGGAGGAAGCCTCCATCGAAGGCCTGATCATAGAACTGAATGGGCAGATGGAGGTGAGCTTCTTCGTAACAAATTGCTATACGGAAAAGTTGGAAGAGGCGATCCGGAGTGGTGTTCCCACAACGTTTACTTTCCGGATAAAGTTATATCTTGTGAGGAGTTTCTGGGTGGATAAAAAGGTGACCTCCCTTAAATTTAAACATAGTATTAAATATGACAATATAACAAAGGAATACCAGTTCCACTTTGAGGAGAACGACCATAGTCTTTCCGTCAAGGATTTCGAGAGGGCTAAGGAATTAATGGCTAAGGTAAACGGGGTCAAGATCTTACCGACGAATCGACTCGAAAAGGACCGAAAATATTACCTCGATGTTAAGGCGGAGGTCGACCCCGTTCGATTGCCCTTCGGCCTGCAATATATCTTCTTCTTCCTCTCTTTTTGGGATGTGGAAACCGATTGGCTTAGGTACGAATTTACCTATTAGACTTTTTTCAGGGCATTGAGCCATTCAGTGGAGAAAGAGCATGGTGGACCTTTATGGAGAAAGGGAGTCCAAGAAGCGGAGAAATGAATTCTACATCATCATGATCATCTCTCTGCTCATCGTCACCTTTACCTACTTTGAGATGCGGCTTCCCCAGGTGGGCGAGGGGATTCCCATCGCCCATAACATTATCGTCTTCAGCTTGATCAACATCAATATTATCCTGTTGCTTTTGCTCATCTTTTTGGTCATCCGAAATCTGGTCAAACTGATTTTCGAGAGGAAACAGCGGATTTTAGGTGCGAAGCTGAGGACGAAATTGGTGGCAGCCTTCGTCAGCCTTTCCCTGGTTCCAACCCTCTTGCTGTTTTTTGTGTCCGTTGGATTTATTACCAGCAGCATGGAGAAATGGTTCAGCGATCAGGTGGAGCATTCGCTACAGGGATCTCTAGAGGTTGCCCAGACATATTACCGCGATTTCGCCAACAACGCCATTTATTACGGGAGGCAGATTAGCCGGAGTGTGTCGAAAAGGGATCTGGTTGATGGTAAAAAGATCGATGCGCTGAAGAAAATGATGGAGCGCAAGAGAATCGAATATAACTTGGGAATTGTCGAGATCTTTTCCAGGGAATTGAAGCAGGTTGCCATGGTAACCGATGCGGACATCCCGGATAATCCACTTCCCGAGACAAACAGGGAACTACTCGAGGAAAGCCTTAAGGGAAAAGAGGTTTCAAAGACCAGAGTCCTGGGAAGCGGGGAGCTTATTACGGGGGTCGTTCCCATCTATGCCTCCCCCCCTGGCAAGGGGGGAGTCATCGGGGCTGTTGTCACCAACTTCTACGTTCCCAAGAGTTTGGCGGCCAAGATGGTGGAGATTTCTAAGGCCTTTAGAGATTATAAGCACTTGAAAATCCTCAGGAAACCCATTAAATCGAGTTATCTGATGGCCCTCTTGATGGTAACCTTACTGATCATCTTTTCGGCAACATGGTTTGGATTCTATTTAGCCAAGGGGATAACGATTCCCATTCAACAGTTGGCGGAGGGAACGGAGAGGGTGGCAAGTGGTGATCTCGATTTCCACATTGATATCGCTGCGAAGGATGAAATTGGGAAGCTCGTCAATTCGTTCAACAAGATGACCCATGACCTAAAGGCAAGCAAGGATGAGTTGGAGAAGACCAATATCGATCTGGAACGGCGAAAGGAGTACATGGAGATTATTTTGAAAAGCATTGCTGCAGGGGTGATCTCCACCGATAAAGAAGGCAATATCAGCACCATCAATAAATCGGCAGAGCGGATGCTGGGTATTGAGGCGGATCGGGTTTTGGGAAGAAGGTATCGGGAAGTTTTGGACCCCGAATATCGGGAGGTAGCCAAGGAGTGGATTCGGGAGATCAATTCAACCCGGAAGGATACCATTGAAAAACAGGTTACCGTCAACTCTAAGGGGCAAACCCTCACCCTGTTAGTTCACATCACCGTCCTGAGAAGTGAAACGGGAAGCTTTATGGGGATCGTGGCCATCTTCGATGATCTGACCCAGTTGGTTAAGGCCCAGAGGGTTGCCGCATGGAGGGAGGTTGCCCGGAGAATCGCTCACGAGATCAAAAACCCCTTAACTCCCATTCAGCTTTCGGCCCAACGGTTGAGAAAACGCTATGGAGACAAGCTGACGGAGGATGGGGCGGTTTTCGATGAATGCACCAGAACCATCATGAAACAGACCGATGAACTCAAGGAGCTGGTTAACGAGTTCTCCAATTTCGCGAGGATGCCGGCGGCAAAGCCCACCCCCAATAATTTGAGCGAGATCATCAGCGAGGTTTTACCCCTCTTCAAACAGGCCCATAAGGATATTAAATTCAAACATATCTCTCGTGATGGAATTCCCACCATGAATTTGGACCGAGATCAGATAAAGCGGGTAATGATCAACCTCTTCCAGAATGCAGTTTCGGCAATCGAAACCACCGGCAATGGAGGGGAGGTGACGGTGAGGACTGACTACAATGATGAGCTTCAAATGGTCACCATCGAGGTCAGCGATACGGGGTGCGGTATTCCTGAGGAGGATAAATCAAGGCTGTTCGAGCCCTACTTTTCGACGAAGAAATCCGGAACGGGCCTGGGGCTTGCCATCGTGAATACCATCATATCGGATCATAATGGATATATACGGGTAAAGGATAACAAACCCAAGGGGACTAAATTCATTATCGAATTACCGGTGAAGGTATAAGCGAGGCTCCACCCGGGCAAATATAAACCCTGAAAAATCAAATAGATAGGACGCCGTTTTTGTGCTATAATTTAAAGAAAGGAGTTTTCAAGCGAAGATCCATTCGAAGTGAGGAGGGGGAGCCAGAATAAACGAGAGGGTTTGTGGGGAATGTTGGAAGAAGTAGGGGTTGTCGTAAGGGTTGAAGGGGAATTGGCCATAGTTAAGACGAAACGGAGCTCCATGTGTGATGGGTGTCACTCCGGCGGGTTTTGTAAGGCTTTGGGGGGAGGCTCGGATATGGAGATGGCGGCGAGAAATGAGGTGGGTGCACAGGCGGGGGATGAGGTTAGGATGACTGTCGCTTCCAAGACCTTTTTGAAGGCCTCTTTTTTGGTTTACATGGTGCCGGTAACGGCCCTCATTCTGGGCGC
>DAOVGJ010000014.1 GCA_030672465.1 Pseudomonadota bacterium
TTCTGGCCCTCTTTTAAAACCACAACCGCCTTTACGGCCTCGCCCCATTTTTCATCGGGCACCCCGATCACCGCTGCCTCCAGGATCGCCGGATGCATGTAGAGGACATTCTCCACCTCGGTGGAATAGACGTTCTCGCCGCCGGTGACGATCATGTCCTTCTTTCGGTCAACGATATTGACATATCCCTCCTCATCTATCACGGCGAGGTCCCCCGTATAGAGCCACCCATCCCTGATAGCCTTTTTGGTCTCCTCGCGAAGGCCCCAGTACCCCCGGGTGACGGCGTCTCCTTTGACAACGATTTCCCCCACCTCTCTGCTATCATGTTTTATCTCTTCGCCCTTTTCGTTGACGACCTTAAGGCTAATCCCCATTACCGCCCGACCGGTTGCGGCCTTGTATTTGAATTGCTCATCCTCGGGGAGTTGCTTGAGATGGT
This sequence comes from Pseudomonadota bacterium, assembly GCA_030672465.1. Taxonomy (GTDB): domain Bacteria; phylum Desulfobacterota; class BSN033; order WVXP01. The sequence goes on from DAOVGJ010000014.1 coordinate 443, forward strand.
CCTTCAAGATGGACATGGTCAAATAGGGGCTGGTCTCGGTCATTCCATAGGTCTGGATGTAATCGCACTTGAATGTCTCCATGATTTTTCGAACGACCTCTGGGGCAATGGAGGCACCACCGCTGAGGATGACCCTCAGACTGGAAAGGTCGTATTTGTTCACCTCCGGATAGTTGACCAGCATATTGAGCATCATCGGGATCATATTGCTTATGGTGACCCTCTCCCTCTGGATGGTTTCCAGCACATCCCTTGCGTTGAACTCCTTGACAAAGGTGTGGGTTGCCCCTACCCACGTGATGGCCCATGTGGCCCAGGCATCGGCCAGATGGAACATGGGGGCGGCATGGATCCAGACATCCTCGTCGGTCAGGTTGAGTTCGGCGATAGTGCTCAGGGCGTGGGCGTACACATTTCGGTGGGAGAGCATCACCCCCTTTTGTCTGCCCGTTGTTCCGCTGGTATAGTAGAGCTGAATCACCCCCTCCTCCTTCAGGGAAAGGCCTGACGGAGGAAGAGGGGAACCGGAGGCACAGAGGTCTTCGTAGCCCTTTCCCTTAAGGCCTTCAGGAGGTTTCCCTCCAGTCCAGATGACCTCCTTGAGATGGGGGACTTGGGGGAAGGTTTTCATAACGTTGTCGGCGAAATGGCCTTCGGCTATGAGGGCCTTTGCCCCGTTGTCATTGAGGATAAAGGCCAATTCCCTCGGGGAAAGGCGGTAGTTGAGTGGGCAAAGGGCGATACCGACCTGCATGGTAGCGAAATAGGTTTCCAGATAGTAATGGCAATTCCGATGGAGGATGGCCACCGTATCGCCTTTCTTCAAGCCGAGGTCGAGCAGGGCGTTGGAGAGTCGATCGACCCGTTCGCCGAATTGGGAATAGGTGAATTTCTCATGCCCACAGATGACCCCGTACTTCTTCGGGTAAAAAGTCCTTGCCTTCTCCATCATTTCGGTGACGAGCATGGTATACCCTCCGTTTCCCCCCGGCGGAAACCCCGAATCGTCTTTTTCCCGGCCAATAGCTTTTCCGAGGTTGTGAATTGGCTTTTGCCGCTTACCGTGATGCCCAGTACCTCTAAAGGTCGACCCTTACCAATGCAGTTGCGCCCCTTGGAAGGGAAGGCCCAACCTACTATCCGGGCTTCGCCCAAGCTTTTTTCAAGGCGCGCCTAAACCGCCTAGGGATCTTAAACCCCATGGCCTCCGCTCTATCGGCATGTTCATTGGCGAGCGTGTAGTGGCCGGTGGCATAATAGCAGACTGCTAGCCCATAATGGGGTTCGGCATAGCCGGGATCCAGCTCAATGGCCTTGAAAAAGGCGGCAAAGGCTTCCTCGTAGTTTCCCCCCCTGCCAAAGGCGTTGCCGAGGTTATAATAGGCCGTGGCTTTTTGGGGATCCAATTCGACGGCCTTCTTGGAGGCCGATATGGATTGATCAATCATCCCCTTTTGCCCGTAAGCTGCCCCGAGGCCCGTGTAAGCGGCGACATAGTTTGGCCGCATCTCTATTGCCTTTTCAAATTCGACGATGGCCTCATCGATCTTTCCCCTTCGCCCTAAAGACTCCCCAAGGAGAAGGTGATCCTCGGCGCTCCGGGGTGGAGGAGGGTGAGCACAGGCAGCGAAGAAGATGAGGATCGATAAGAAGGAGAACCCAAAGGCTTTTTTCGGCCCTTCTTTCCTCAAGGGACAATCTCCTTACATACTTACTTGATTCGTCCTACCTGCTGGGTGTTTATATAGCCCTCCGGGTCATCTGTCAAGAAAGAGTTGGGGTTGGCTACGCTCAGGGATAAGGGAGCACTCTTATGGATGCTTCATGGCTGTTTACACCGCAGCGAATGATGAAAATTAAACTTTTTTTTTGTGTAAAATACCTATATGTATAAAATTAGGTACTTACAAGAATACTTCCTCTAAAGTAAAGATCAGGAAATTCGAAATGGTACTTTCTGGTATAAAAGGTCGGATATGGATATGTTTTCAATCTACGGCACTATCTGTGGACTGATCGATGGAACCCTCTTTCTGCTGGCGGCGGCACTGTTCTTCTTGGGGGTCTTTTTCGCCCCCATTGTGGTCAAAAAAGAGATCGGGCCGCTGCTCTGGTATCCCCTTTGGATATGGAGGGTGATTAAACGACATATAGATCCCGGGGCCCCCTTTTTACGGCTTTGGGCGCTTATCCTCTCGCTCAACTCCCTTTCCCTTTTCTGTAACCTGGTGTCGGGATTATTCATCGTCCTGCCCCTCCTTTTTTCCTTTCTTCTCGGCGCCCATATCGCCATTATTTCCCTGAAGGAGCTGGGGAGGTTGAGGCTTTTCTCCCTCATCCTGAACCCCGTTTCCCTTTTCGAGCTTCCTGCAGCCTGGATGAGTCTTTCATTCGGCATGAGCCTAGGAAGGGAATTATACCTGAACGGATACGCCAACGTGTTTTTCCTATTTCGACGCGAGCTTATGGGATATCTCTTCTTGGTACTTCCCCTGTTGGCGATTGCCGGACTCATCGAGGTATCACTGATCAAGGCCCTGGGAAAGGGGTCGATTATGGATTCGGGATTCGGCGGGGAGAATGGGCAGGAGTAAAATGGCGTGAATTGTGATAAACTTTGAAAGGTTACCCATTTCTTGATTTATGGAGGCATCATGGCGGGGAAGATCATCTACCACAGGGAGTCGGAGATGCCTTTTTCCCCCGTTTCCTCAGGCGATATGAGCTGGAACAGAACGGGGACGTGGAGGTATATAAGGCCCAAATACGAGGACAAGACGCCGCCCTGCAATGCCGCCTGCCCAGCGGGAGTCGATATCCCGATGTTTATCGGACTGGTGGGCGAGGGGAGATACGAGGAGGCCTGGAATGTAATCAGGGAGGAGAGCCCATTTCCGGGCGTGTGTGGACGGGTTTGTTTTCACCCCTGTGAGTCTCATTGTAACAGGGCGGATTACGATGAGGTCATGGCCATCAACGCCTTGGAACGATTTGTGGCGGATCAGGCCCCTCCTTTGGAACCAGGAAGTCCCATAAGAGGGAGAAGGGAGGAGAGGGTAGCCGTTGTGGGGTCAGGGCCTTCGGGGCTCAGCTGCGCCTACCATTTGGCCAGAATGGGGTATCAGGTGACCGTCTTCGAGGCCCTTCCCAAGCCGGGGGGAATCCTCAGGGTGGGCATTCCCTCATATCGATTGCCCAAGGATATTCTGGACAAGGAGATAGCGGATATCCAGGCATGTGGCGTGGAGATCAAGACCAATGCAAGGTTGGGTGGGGATCTCTCTTTCAAAGACTTGGAGGAATACGAGGCCGTTTTCCTCGCAACGGGGGCTCACGTCAGCCGAAAACTGAATATTCCGGGAGAGGATTTAGAGGGTGTTGGTTCGGGCCTGGATCTCCTCAGGGATATCAACCTGGGGAAAGCTGTTCATGTTGGAAGGAAAGTAGCAGTGATCGGGGGGGGAAACACGGCCCTGGATGCGGCGAGGGCGGTATTGCGGTTGGGGGGAAACCCCCTCATCCTCTATCGGAGATCGAGAGAGGAGATGCCCGCCTTCGATGAAGAGGTGTCCGAGGCCCTGGAAGAGGGGATAGAGATACGGTACCTCATTGGGCCGACTGAGATCATCGGGCTCAATGGGCGGGTAACCCAATTGGAATGTATCAAGATGGAGTTGGGAGGGGAAGATGAGACGGGGAGGAGAAGGCCTGTTCCCATTCCCCAATCCAATTTCACGTTAGAGGTGGATACCCTCATCGTCGCCGCCGGAGAAGAACCAAATCTGACGTTTCTTCCGGAGGATATCCGGGTCGAGGCTAAGATGGTTTCCACCGATAAGGGTGCTCGGACGAGCAGAAAGGAAGTCTTTGCAGGTGGGGACATGGCCCACCTCGATCGAACCGTGGCCCACGCCATTGGTTTTGGAAAGCGCGCCGCCATCTCCATCGATTGTGTTATCCGAAAGAGGGGTGTGACGAGCGTCCTTCAAGGGATTCGGGTAGGGGAGAATGGAACGCTCTCCATGGCCAAATACCTCAGCGAAATAGCCCGAAGGCGATCTCCCCATGTGGTGGCCTTTGAAGAGCTCAATCTGGACTATTTTGAGCATGCGGAGAGAAACGAGAGGGCCAAATTGCCGGTTCCCGAAAGGGTGACCGATTTCAGGGAGGTCAGCACGGGGTTGACGGAACAAGAGGCCTTGAGAGAGGCCGTGCGTTGTTTTAGCTGTGGTGTGTGTGACGGCTGTGAGAATTGCTATATCTTCTGCCCCGACCTCTCGGTCATCACGGACGAGGGCGTGGTGAAATACCGGATCAATTACGACTACTGTAAGGGATGCGGCATATGTATTGCCGAATGCCCTCGTAACGCCCTTTCCGTGGAAAAGGAGGCCAAATGAAACGGGTCCTAAGCGGTAATAAGGCGGTCGCTTATGGGGTGATGCTTTCCCGTGTGCAGGTGATCTCAGCTTACCCCATAACCCCCCAAACGACGATCGTAGAGGAATTGTCCCGATTTTGTGCCGAGGGGGAAATGGAGGCCAAATTCATCAAGGTGGAGTCGGAACACTCGGCCATGGCCAGCATCATCGCCTCCTCCGTAACGGGTTCGAGGTCCTTCACGGCCACCTCTTCCCACGGACTGGCCCTCATGCACGAAATGCTTCATTGGGCCGCAGGTGCAAGGCTCCCCATTGTCTTGGCAAACGTGAATCGGGCGATGGGGCCAGGGTGGAACATATGGACGGACCAGGGCGACAGCCTATCCCAGAGGGATACGGGATGGATTCAGCTCTATTGCGAGGACAACCAAGAGGTGCTGGATACCATCATCCAGGCCTTTAAGATCGCGGAAACGGTTTATCTACCCGTAATGGTGGTGCTGGATGCCTTCTTTCTCTCCCACACCTCAGAGGTTATCGAAATCCCCCATCGGGAAGAGGTAGACCACTTTCTCCCCCCGTTCGAGCCCCAATACCGTTTGAATCCCAAGGAGCCACGGTCGTATTACGGGATGTGTTCCCCGGATTACTATATGGAATTTCGTTATAAGATGCAGAGGGCCATGGAGGAAACGGTGGAGGTGGCACGGGTGGTGGATGAGGAATTCGGCCGCCAATTCGGGAGGACTCATAGCCTCCTCGAGCCTTACCGGTGTGAGGATGCCGAAGTGGTGATGGTGACCTCGGGGACGGTGACCAGCACGTCAAGGGTGGTCATAGAACGGTTGAGGGAGGATGGAGTCAAAGTCGGCTTGTTGAAGGTAAAGATGTTTAGGCCCTTCCCCAAGGAGGAGATTAAGGGGGTTTTGCAAGGGGTTGAAAAGGTGGGTGTCATCGATCGAAATATCTCCTTTGGCCACGGGGGTATATTTGCCCAGGAGATCCGATCAACGTTCTGCAATGAGGATGAGAGGCCCACGGTGTTCGGGTTCATTATGGGGTTGGGGGGCAGAGATGTGACCCCCGAAGCCATCGAGGAGGCCATCCACTACACATTGGACAACCATCGCCCGAAGGAGGAGATTCTCTGGATCGACTTAAAGAGATAGAGGTATACGGGGAGACTGTCATGAAGATTCATATCCCGAAAGAGGAACACATGGGTCCCGGACACCTGGCTTGTGCGGGTTGCGGGTCCCCCTTGGGGCTCCGATTGGCCTTGAAGGCCTTGGGGGAAGAGACCGTGATCGTGATCCCTGCCTCATGTATGTCCATCATTGTGGGTCCGTTTCCCTATTCCGCCATTGGGGTTCCCATTGTACACGTGGCTTTTGAAACAGCTGCGTGTTCGGCTTCCGGGATTCGGGCATCACTGGATATGCAGGGAGACAGGAAAACCACAGTGGTCGCCTGGGCGGGAGATGGCGGCACCTTTGACATAGGGATTCAGGCCTTATCCGGTGCGGCGGAGCGAAATGACGATTTTATCTACATCTGCAGCGACAATGAGGCTTACATGAACACCGGGATTCAGCGAAGTTCGGCAACGCCCTATTTGGCATGGACCACTACCACCCCCGTTGGCAATCCAAAGGAGCGCCCAAAGAAGGATATGATGGCCATTATGGCAGATCATGGAATTCCTTATGCTGCCGCGGCCTGTGTCGCTTACCCAGAGGACTTTATTGGAAAGCTCAAAAAGGCCAAGGGAATCAAGGGCACGAGGTTTATTCATCTCCTCACTCCCTGCCCGGCCGGTTGGCGGATTGCCTCCAATGAGTCGATCAAGGTAGCGAGGTTGGCCGTAGAGACAAAGGTTTTTCCCCTGTATGAGATCGAAGGTGGCGAGGTTCATACCATCACCTATCAACCGAAGGGAACCCCCGTTGAAGCGTACCTGAGTCAACAGGGAAGGTTCAGGCACCTTACAAAGGAAGAGGTGGCGACAATTCAGGAAAACGTGGATCGTCGGTGGGACCGCCTTGTAAAGAGATGTGAGGGTCGAGCGAATTGAGGGGGCGGACCGACTCGCGTATCGGGAAAGCGATGAGGGATGTGACCACATTGGCGAGGAAGGGAATTTTGAGCCTCAAACCGTACGTTCCGGGGAAGCCCGTTGAGGAGGTCCAGAGGGAACTGGGGCTTAGGGAGTTGACCAAATTGGCCTCCAACGAGAATTCCAATGGACCCTCTCCCGAAGCCATAAGGGCCATCGAGGCGGATCTGGACAACATCTTCCGATATCCCGATCCATCCTGTAGCCTGCTGAAGAGCGCAATTGCCAAAAGGCTAGGGGTAACGGAGGAGATGATTACCCTGGCAAACGGATGCGACAATATCATCTTCATGATCGGCGCGACCTTCATAAACGAGGGGGATGAGGTGATCATGGCTGAGCCCACCTTTCCCGTCTATGAGAGCGTTACCCGGATCATGGGGGGAAGGCCGGTTCACGTTCCATTGAAGAATTACACCCACGACCTGAATGGAATGGCGGAGCGGATCGGTCCGAAGACCAAGCTGGTCTTTCTCTGCAATCCCAATAATCCAACGGGTACCATTGTTCCCAAGAAGGCTTTGAATCGATTTTTGTCCGACCTGCTGGATCACGTCGTCCTCATCTTGGACGAGGCTTATTTCGACTATATATCGGAGAAGGACTATCCAGATGGCGTCTCTCTTCTCGGAGGTGATCTCAATCTGATCGCCTTGAGGACCTTCTCCAAAATGTATGGTTTGGCAGGGTTACGCATCGGGTTTGCCGTGGCCAATCGGGATCTCATCGGCCTGATGGAGCGGGTTCGGGAGCCCTTTGCGGTCAATCGAGTTGCCCAGGCCGCTGCATTGGCGGCGCTGAGGGACGAGAAACACCTGGAGAGGGTTTTACGGACAAACGAGGAGGGTAAGGCCTTTTTATACGAGCAGTTCCAACGATTGGAGATCGATTATGTTCCCACCCAGGCCAATTTCATCTTCGTCGATTTCAAAAGGGATTCTCAGGAGATCTACGATGCCTTGCTGAAGGAGGGCGTGATTATCCGACCGGGTATCATCTGGAATTATCCCACATCTGCCAGAATTACCATCGGGACAATGGA
>DAOVGJ010000098.1 GCA_030672465.1 Pseudomonadota bacterium
CCTTTTCACCACAGGTCTTTTAACGAAGGGTACGAAGACCCGTACGAAGTACCAGATCGCCAAGGAGATGGAGGAGATAGGGGGCAGTATCGAATCCAGTTCCGGGAGGAACACCTATTCCGTGAGCGTATCCGTCCTTAAGGAAGATTTCGAAAAGGGCCTGGAAATCCTTTCGGACGTGCTCTTGAACCCTTCCTTCCCGGGAGAGGAGATCGAGAAGCAAAGGGAGGATACGCTGCTCGCCATCAAAAGGATCGATGAGAGTTGGGAGCGGGAGGTTACCCGACTCTTTCGCCGACATTACTTCATTGAACACCCCTATCGCAATGATCTGGTGGGGACGGAGGAGTCGGTGACGCGTTTTACCAGGAAAGATATCGTGGATTTTTACCGCCGATTGGTCATGTCCAATAACATGGTGCTGTCCGTATTCGGGGATATCGATATCAAGAGAGTTACCCAAACCGCAGAGGAACGATTCGGCCACCTGAAAAGGGGGAACCTTATCCCACCAAGTCTCAAGGAGGAAACCTCCAACCTCGCCCAGGACAGGCGGATAGAGAGGATGAACGACAAATTGTCAGCGGCCATTTTCGTTGGTTTCAATGGGATGACCCTTTTCGACACGGACCGCCCTGTTTTGGACGTAATCGATGCTATTCTTTCGGGCATCGGGTATCCCAGCGGGTGGCTCCACGAAGCCCTGAGGGGAGGCGATCGGAGCCTCGTTTACTATGTCCATGCCTACCCCAATTATGGGATCGACGGTGGTTACTTCGGGGTAATCACTCAGACCACCATGGCCAACTATCAGGAGGTCCTGGGTATCATCTCGGAAAAGGTGAGAAGGATTCAGGAGGAGTCGGTGACGGATGAGGAACTGAAGCTGGCAAAACAGATGGTCATAACCATGCACGATCTCGGGCTGGAAACCAATGCCTCGCAGGCCTTTAGCGTTGCCGTTTCAGAGGCTTTGGGAATGGGCTACGACTGGGACCAGCGGTATAGAGATTTGATACAGAGGGTAACGAAGGAGGATGTTCAGCGGGTCGCCAGGAGGGTTTTTAAACATTGTCTCATAGCCACCACCATTCCGCGGGACCCCGTGGAGGCCGTGATCCACCCGGAGAGGAAGGGAAGGATGCACGTCCATTGACCCTTTTGCTTCATCATGCGAGGGGGAGGATTTCCAGGCGAACTACGGTGAGAAGGACCATGGGGTTTGATGGGTTGGGGAGGGGTAATCCGGTGGTCTCTATCGCAGCAAGGATACCAAATAGTTCCTCTCGGCTTTGAAATCCGCCAACTGTTGTTCCCGTATGGACGAAATGGGCGGGCTCTTCATCTTGAGGGGATCCAGAAATTTTCCGTTTCTCGATATCCGATAATCGAGATGGGGACCGGTGGCAAGTCCCGTTGATCCAACATATCCAATGATCTGCTTCTGTTTAACCCATTTCCCCTTTGTTATTCCCCGTGCATATCGGGAGAGATGGCCGTAGTATGTGGCATACCCGTTGCCGTGCTTTATCGTTATTTGCTTTCCGTAGCCTCGATTCCATCCACGGAAGACAACCCTCCCATCCCCAACGGCCCGAATGGGCGTTCCCGGTGGGGCCGCGTAATCGACGGCAAGATGGGGGTAATATCCACCCAGTATCGGATGACGCCTCCGTCGGCTGTATCCAGATGTAATCCTGGTAAATTTCAGGGGGGAGCGGAGAAAGGATTTCTCCAGCGACCTTCCCTTTTCGTCGTAGTAGCCCTCCCGTCCCCCTGGTCCCTTGAAATAGAATCCCCTGTATTCCTGGGAGGAGGTATCATACGTAGCGGCGAGAATGTTCCCGTATCGGATGAACTGGCCATCCTTGTACAATTTTTCCACGAGGATCTTGAAGCGATCTCTTTTCCGAGGGTCATTGTGAAAATCGATCTCCCACGCGAAGATATCTACAAAGGCCAATGCCAAACGATCTCCCTCTCCTGCCTTCTCAATGGCGTCGAACAGGGTGGATTCTATTTTCCCTTCTACCCTGGTCAGATGCCGATCCAAGATGATCTCTTTTTTCGATGCGACATACCGATCTCCTTCCCTCGTGACTTCATAGATATCGGCTAGGCCTGCCTCGTACGTAAATTTTTGTAATTCATCTCCCTCATCGAGGGAAGCCCGAAAAGAATCGCCGGGGTTACAATCCCTGAAGTCGAAGATTGGCTTGAGGTGGGCCGTGATAAGGGCGATCTGGTCGGGGGGAACCCCTCGCTTTTTCAAGGCCATATAGAGACAGCTTCCCTTTTCCATCCGTCCCTCGATGATCCGTTCAGGGGAACGTTCCGTCTCCAATGAGGTTTTTCTTTGGGACGGAAGAGGCCGATGGGCTACTCTCGTCTCTTCAATGTACCCATGGAGCCCTTGTGCGATGGAGGAGGCGATTTTATCCAGGTATTTTCGGCTCTTTAGCCTTCTCTCTTCTACCCGGTTGCTGATAAATGAGACTTCCACCAAGATTGCGGGCATTCTCGCCCCCATGAGTACGTAAAAGGGAGCCTGTTTTATCCCTCTGTCCCAGTTGCTGGAACGTCTGCGGTTCAAACTGTGGCACATGGACCGCTGGACATGGTGGGCCAATCGGCCGGATTCATTCACCTTCGCGTTTAACATGAGGTCATAGAGGATGATCTGTAAGTCGGACAGTTTTTTGGTAGAAATGGCGTTTTCCCGCGCGGCTAATTCCATGGCCTCCTCATCGGAGGGGAAATTCAAGATGTAGGTTTCTATTCCCCTTGCCCCTCGTTTTCTGCTGGCATTGGCATGAATGGACACGAAAAGGTCGGCCTGTTTCGTGTTTGCAATGGCGGTTCTCTCCTCCAGTGGGAGGTATATATCCCTCTCCCTCGTCAAGAAAACCTCGCATCCCCGTTTTTTCAGCTGTTTCCTTAGTCTCTTGGCGATCTTCAATACCACGTCCTTTTCCATGAGCCCACTGGGCCCAATGGCGCCGGGATCGCGCCCCCCATGGCCCGGATCGATTACGATCCTTTTTATGCCGGATTTCGATGATCGCAAGAGGGGCTGTTTCTCGTCAATGGCGGCCAAGGCTTGCCCCTCCGAGGACGCGACCCCGAAGATGTCGATGACAATGCGGAATGGTTCATTTAGGGGAAAGATCTTAAAGTCCTTGATACTTTCGATATCCAGAACAACCCTTACCGTATCGGGGCTGTTTTGTGCTGCCCTGGCCATTTTGAGGAGTCCATCGTAGATGGGAATAGGCTGTTTCAATTGGGGGGAAATCTTGGCTGAATCGATATCAATATAGAGCCTCGGCGGCTTATTGATTGAGGGATCTCTCCTTAGGAGGCGGTTCGTATAGGAAACCTCCTTCTCGACATAGATGACGACCCGTGTATAATCTGGATTGGACCAGTATTTGATCCCAGTCACGGGGCGAAGCCTGTTTTTTTCCTTGGGGAGCGGTTTCGGTTTATACTCCTCCAGTTCCTTCAGCTTACCCCTCGCCTCGGATACCATGTCCCCCTTGGGGAATTGATCGACGACCTTTTGAAACGCCTCGTAGGCCTTGGAGAATTCCTTTCGCTTCAGGTGAATTTCGCCGATCTTGAATTGGGCGTCGTCGGCCAGCCTGCTGGAGGGGTATCTCGTGACCAGGCCTTGGAAGGAGGAAAGGGCCTCGTGCAGGTCGGATTTGAGGAAAGAATAGCCGTAAAGGTCATGGTAGAGCATCGCCACGGTGAATAAGGCATCGTTCGACCTGGGACTGTCGGGATACTTGGTATATACGACTTGAAACTCTTCAATACATCTCAACCAATAGGATCTGTACTTCTTCTTCGTCTCGGAGTTTTTGAGGGCGTAGTAATGGTTTCTCGCTTTCCTATATTGATCCTCATAACCCGATCCACGTGCTGGGGGGGTAGGGAAGAACAGAACGAAGAGAATGAGCAATATGGCCGATGTATGGATGAATGCTTTCATAATGGGTGGAAAATGATTATGAAAAGAGAGGGAAATAGGGGATGGGGAGGGAGGGATCACCGGAAAGGGCAAGGATGATAAGGTAGTCCAGAATTTTCTCCTTAGGATTTCCATTCTGGGCTCTTCCCGATCGTTTTCTTCTCTACTTACTATACATTACTTTATTATTCAACAAAAAATTTAAATTTCAAGTAGTTATATAATAAAAATATAAAAAAAATTGGAATTATAGCATTTTCCATTGATTATAAAGGACTTTTAGATTTTGGATTGTTAAAGCAAGGGGGTCATGTGGGCTTCAATGCTTTCTATGAGCCTAAGAAATGTTCAGAAGCCTTTTCGCATTTTCGCTGAAGATCCGGTCGAGGGTTTTTTCCTTAAGAGGAAGTTCCTTAAGCTCATCGACGATCCTTTTACGTGTAATGAGGGGAAAATCGCTCCCGAAGAGGACCTTATGGGAGAGGATCGTATCTATATATCTCACCATGGGCTCGGGAATGTGTCGAGGTGCCCAACCCGCAATGTTAAAATAGACATTGGCATTTCTCTGTATGACAGCCACCGCCTCGTAAAACCAGGGAAACCCGAAATGGGCTAGGATGATCTTCAAATGGGGAAAATCGATGGCCACGTCGTCCAGGAAGAGCGGTTGACAGTATTTTATTTTCGTCCCGGCATGAAACTGGGTTCCGGTATGGAAGAGGATGGGGACATCCAATTCTATGGATTTTTTGTAGATAGGATACATCAAGGGGTCGTTTGGATTTATCTCGATGAGATGCGGAAGGATCTTCAAGCCCAGGTCTCGAATGGCCCATTCGAACTCCTCGGTGGCCAACTTGCCCTTGTGTGGGTCCACACTGGCGAAACCGATGAAGCGGCCTGGGTTCTCCTGCACTGGTTCGGCGATGAGGTCATTAGGAACCTTATATCCATGAACTGTTTCCGCATCCACGGCCACGATCACGGTCATGGTTACCCCGGCCCTATCCATATCCTCCAAAATATCCCGTATGGAGACCACCATCTCCTCCCCGAAGACCGCCTTATAAGACTCCAGCATCGGTTTGGGCATCGTCTCCAGGGCCTTTTCGGTAAAGAGCTGAGAATGGGTATCGATTATCATGGCATCTTCCCTTTTAATGTTAAAGAGGCTGGGCTGTCTTTGACTCAATCAAACCGAAATCGAAGCGAAAGCCAATGTACCGTGCTGGCAGGCAAGGGGAAGAGCATGGGAAAGTCGACTGTTTCACTCACTGAGATCTCTGAAAAAGTCGCTCTTCGCTGCTCACAAGCTTTTTTAGACCATTCGAGAGTTCGCTTCACTGCAAACGAGAGGTTTGTGGTGCTACTTCGTTCCACAACTTACCGTGAGGCCTCAAATACCAGCGTCGCTGTTGCGCACGGACTTCGCCCTAACCGCATGACTGCAGCACCGCAACACTGCAACACTATATAATTTCGCGCTCAGAGCTCGTTTTTCCAGTTTTCCAGAGATTTCTTCCTTTGAACTTTGACATTTGACATTGATTCTCGTGTC
>DAOVGJ010000246.1 GCA_030672465.1 Pseudomonadota bacterium
CCTATCGTCTTTTGAACATCTTCTCCAGTTGTGGATAATCGATTTCCGAGAAGATGGGCCTTCCATGGGGACAGGTGGAGGCGAAATCGATCCCCTCCAGATCACGGAGCAGGGCTTGCATCTCCTCATCCCTTAAGATTCTGTTTGCCCTGATTGCCCCATGGCAGGCCATGATCGATAAAACCCTCTCCGTTATGGCCTCCCCCTTAAGCGTCCTGCCCTCGGAGGCTAACTCCCCTATGATATCCTTGACCAGGGACTCAACGCCCTCACCCGCTACAACCTGGGGAACCGATTTGACCACGAAGGTGTTACCACCGAAGGCCTCGATTTCCATGCCCAACTTATCCAGCTCATCCTTATAGGCCCCCAATAGATGCCCTTCGGCCTGGGATGCCTCCACCATATGGGGAAAAAGGAGTACCTGTCGAACAACGGCGGCATCTCCAAGCTGGTGCCTTAATTTCTCGAAGAGTACCCTCTCGTGGGCCGCATGTTGGTCGATTAATACTAATCCCTTGGGTCCCTGACAGACGATATAGGTGCCCCCGATCTGGCCCAACGGGAAAAGGGAAGAATAGAAGCCCCCCCGTTGTTCCTCACCGGAAAATTCCGGAAATACGAAGCTCCTTTCGACCTGTTCACCCTCTGTTGGCCCATATACCCCCGTTACCTCTCCAATTCCCCCGGAAACCCCTTTTTCTTGCCAATAGGCCTCTACGGCCCGAGAGATCCTCTCATCGCCCGGGACCGCTTTAAGCCGGGACTGAAGGGCCAAGTGAATTGAGCGGTAAACCTTCTCCTGATCCCTAAACCTGATCTCCCTCTTGGTGGGATGGACGTTGACGTCTATCCGATGGGGTGAAAGATCGATAAAGAGAATGGCAATGGGGTAGCGATCCCTGGGGATGAGAGTCCGATAAGCGTCAAAAATAGACCGATTCACCGTCCTATCCCTTACGAAGCGCCCATTTACGTAAGTGAAGATGGACTTGGCCGTTGATAGGGTCAACGTAGGTCTCCCGATGTAACCCCGGAGGGAAATGGTTTCATCCCGAAATTCCACAGGGATTAACCCCTCATAGGTTTCCCGTCCAAGGATCGCTTCTATACGGATTGATGGCTCGTCGGTCTTCGGGACATTCAATACCTCCCTTCCATCGTGAATCAGCCTAAACTGGATGTTAGGCTCGGACAGGGCCATCTGGTCCACAACCCTATGGATGTGAAAAAATTCCGTTCCCACTGACTTCAAAAATCTTCGCCGAACAGGGGTATTGTAGAAGAGTTTTTTTACCTCTACGCTTGTTCCCGTGGGCGAGCCGGCGTCCGAAACACGGACTCTTCTACCGGCCTCTCTATATACCTCTATTCCCACCTGAGATGCACTATCTCGGGTTATGAGCCTCATATTGGAAACGGAGGCAATGCTTGGCAAGGCTTCTCCCCTAAATCCAAGGGTCTGCATGGCATACAAATCCTCTTCCTTCTGCACCTTGCTGGTTGCAAACCGCTCCGCTGCCAAAAGAGCGTCCTCCTTGGACATACCACATCCATCGTCCATCACCCGAATGGATTCCATTCCACCCGCCCTGATATCGACGACGATTGAGGTGGACCCGGCATCGATGGAGTTCTCTATAAGCTCCTTTACCACCGAAGCGGGCCTCTCCACTACCTCCCCCGCCGCAATTTTGGCGATCAAATCCTCCGAAAGGATTCTAATCTTCGAGGACATACTTACTCCATCGAAGGAGGGAAATGTTCTCGCCCTACATTGGAGCTGCGGCTCTGCGGTGTTGCAGTGCTGCGCCAATTTGGTGCTGCGGTGTTGCAGTGCTGCAGTGTTGCGGTTAGGCCGGTGGGCATTCCAATCCATCTACGTGATAAATTCGCGTTCAGAACTGCCTTTCCCAAGGTTTTCAGGGATTCCCTTTATTCAAATCGGACGATATTATATCCGAAGACCTCCTCAACCTCCCTCGTCATATCATTAGAAGGGGCCACATTGAACTGGTTGGGAAGCGAGATCACCGTTTCGCTGCGATTTGGGATGACGATATGGAGGAAAACCGGGCATAACCCCCTTTTCCCCAAAAGGATGGACTTCAAACTCTCCAACAGCTCCCTGGTCAGCCCGGGCGTCGTGAGTCTGATATGGACCCCCGAGATCGACCTTTCCTTTATTGTGGAAAGGGGTATCACCTCACTGGCCTTGATCTTGAGGCTCTCTTCCCCTACATCCAAGATCCCCTTGACCAAGATCGGATCATCTCCCTTCAAATAGGGCAGAGATGAGCGGAAGACATCCGGGAAGAGGATGACCTCGATTACTCCCTTCAAGTCCTCCAGCGTGGCGAAGGCCATTCGTTCCCCCTTTCGCGTGGTGATCTCCTTGAACGTGCTCACCACCCCGCATATCTTGACCTCTCTCCCGCTTTCAAATTGGGCCACACTTGCCGTATTTTCGCTGGTGAACCGCTTGATATCCTCCTCGTATCGGGCTAATGGGTGGCTGGTGATATAAAAGCCCAAAGTCTCCTTTTCGAAGCTCAGTAACTGATTTTCGTGCCATTCCTCAATATCCGGTAATCGGTGATGTCTCCTTTCACTCGCTTCCCTACCCCCATAAGTGGCAAACAGGCTGACCTGTTTGCTTACCCTCTCCTTCTGCCTTAATTGAGCCATTTCGATGGCCTCATTCAGTCCGGCCATCATTTGTGAGCGATGGGCTCCGGTGAAATCGAATGCACCGCATTTAATCAAACTCTCCAACACCCTCTTGTTCACCTTTCTGAGGTCTACCCTTTGGCAGAAATCGAAGATGTCTTTGAAAGATCCATTTACTTCCCTCTCTGAGATAATGGAGTCTACTGCACCGCCTCCCACATTTTTAACCGCTGCCAAACCGAACCGAATTTTGTTTCCAATGACCGTGAAATCCCTATAACTTTCATTGACATCCGGAGGGAGGAGCTCGATTCCCATATCCTGACACTCGCCGATATATTTGACGATCTTATCCGTGTTCTCCATTTCACAGGTGAGCAGTGCCGCCATGAATTCTACCCGATAATGGGCTTTGAGGTATGCCGTTTGATAGGCGATGAGGGCATATGCCGCGCTATGGGATTTGTTAAACCCGTATTCGGCAAACTTCGCCATGAGATCAAAGACCCTCTCCGCCTTTTGGGAATCGATCCCCTTGCTCCTCGCACCTTCCAGGAAGTTCTCCTTCTGTTTCTCCATCTCCTTGGAATCCTTTTTACTCATGGCCCTCCGGAGGACATCAGCGTCCCCAAGGGAAAAATTGGCCAGGGAACCGGCTATCTTCATAACCTGCTCCTGGTAAACGATAACTCCATAGGTCTCCCGAAGGATTTCCTCTATCTGGGGAATTTCGAAGTGGATCGGCACGTTGCCGTGCTTCCGTTTAATAAAATCATCAACCATCCCGCTTCCCAGAGGACCGGGACGATGGAGGGCCACGAGGGCAATGATATCATCGAAGGACTCGGGTTTGAGTTTGACCAAAAGATCTTTCATTCCCGAGCTTTCCAACTGAAATATCCCCGTCGTTGCACCGGAACCCAAGAGCTCAAAGGTCTTCTTGTCCCCTAAATCCAGATGGTGGATA
>DAOVGJ010000242.1 GCA_030672465.1 Pseudomonadota bacterium
GGCAGATGGACTTTTTACGAAGCCGTCATCATTAGACTTGAGAAAGCCATGAGGCCATCGATTTCTTAGGAGAAATAACAAATTCGATTACAGTATTTTATGCGTTAATAAGAGGAGACCTTATAAGGGTTAGGCCGACAATTCTTCGTGATTTCCGACTCTGAAAGGGAGATCTTGCAAAATATTCGATTTTTCTACCAGGTTGAATTCATGTTATTTCTTTTGCATAACAAAAAACGCTGAGCCATACCATTTGTGATACTTCTTGAACATGTCTATCTCCCGTTGTTCCTTGTCAAGTACCACAAGAGCTTTGGGGTCATCAATATACTTCAACCGTAGCTCCTGGATTCGCTTTTCCAAGGGGCCGTAGTATTCAATCCACCAGGCGTTCTCGGGCAATGTGAAATGCCCGATGAGTTCATAGTCGTAGCCAGGGATCTGTTCCAGATTCTCTTCGACGGTCCTTATCCCCGGATAATATTCCTTCCAGTAATCATAAATTTCCTGCGGGGGGTCCGGACGTAACCAGGTCATCTCATGGACCACCAGGCACCCATTGGGTTTAAGGAACCGCCGCCACTCCTTAAGGCCCCTTTCAAAACCGATGATGAATATGGAGCACTCGGCCCAGATGATATCGAAGCTTGCATCCGGGAAATCCATCTCGAACATAGAGCAGTTCACAGCCTTGACACGGTCCGAAAGGCCTGCCTCTTCGATTTTTCTCGTAAGTCTATCCAAGAAAGGCTGGTGAATGTCCAATCCTACTATCTCCCCCTGACTCAACCTTACAAGTTCCAGGGTCGGGCCTCCTGAGCCGCAGCCGACATCCAGGATGCGGGGCTTGTCTGATACGGGAAGCATCTCGAGCGCCTTTCTCGTGTATTTATCCCTTCCGGGGCCTTCTCTTGGAAGGTCTTGATGCATCTCGAAGAATATGTCATTGGTCATCCCCAGCCTCCTTAAGCACCAGATATCCCTAGAACAAATAGTTCATTGTGAGAGAATGGCTGGTTTACGGGAGAGGAGCTCAGCATGAGATAGATTGCCGTTTTTTGTGGCAACATCGTTCAGCTCAATACTCGTCCAATTAAAGGGGAACAACCCCCAAAAATCAAGAAAAATCCTAGCCTTTAGTACAAGATGAATTCTTGCGGGAGAAGGTGGTCAAAAAATGTTGATTCGTGTTTGAATTAATCAGAGGAATAGCGCAAGTCGGTCTACGGGTAATCCTGTTTGCATTAAAGTAGTGTGGAGACACAGTTATCCACGAACGTGATATGCTCCACCTTTCCTTGAAAAGCTATTGAGCCACGCATTATACTGTTGGTATGGATACCACCACCCACGCCCTGGCCGGGTATATGATCGCAAAGACCGGGCTAACCAGGGACACGGGAAAATGGGGGACTATAGCAGGGGTTTCGGCCGCAATCTTCCCGGATATGGACCTCATCCTGAGGCCTTTCCTCAGTGTGGAATTTACGCTCAAGTACCACAGGCACCTGACCAATTCGCTCTTTCTGATCATTCCCTTCTCCCTGCTCTTTGCATGGCTGTTCGTCAAGATCTCAAAGGTAAGAAGATTCTGGACATTCTTCCTGATCTGGGTAGTTGAACTCCTAGCCCACACCTTTCTGGACCTCATCACCTCTTACGGGACCATGATCCTGAGCCCCTTTTCCGATTATCGGTTCGCCCTGGATTGGGTGTTCATTATCGACCTTTTTCTCGTGTCCACTTTCCTGTTCCCCCTGATCGCCCTTCACCTCTGGAAGAGAAAGGGCCAAACCCTGGCAAGGGTTTCCGTGGTCCTCGGAGCCCTCTACATTTCCCTCTGTGCTTATAACCACTCATGGGCCCTGTCTCTGGCTAAAAGCTACGCGCGACAAGAGGGTTTGGTGGCCGAAACTGTTGCCTCGGTGCCCCAACCCCTCTCCCCCTTCAGGTGGGGGAATTATATCCTCACGGAGAAGAAGATCTATCAGGGGTTCGTCAATCTGATCGGAAAAGAGGACAAATCGACGGAAGAGGGGAACTTCCTGAGCCGCTTCTTGCCCCGCTATCAACCCATCTCGCGAATCCGATACCGGGAATGGGAAAAGTTCGATACCTCCCCCTGGGTGGAGAAGGCCCTGAGCCTGGAAGGGGTGAAGACATTCTACTGGTTTGCCCGCTTTCCCATAGCAAGGGACAGGGGGATTGTGAATGGGAACCACCGGGTGGAGTTTTTCGACCTCCGTTTCGGCTCCATCGGTGGTAGAAGACCGTTTCTATATGTCGTGGATTTCGATGGGGAGGGAAATGTCGTTTTTCAGGGATTTCTCTAATACGTGCCGCAGGGATTCCACTCAGCGCGAAGCCAAACTGCGGAGGTTCCCATGAGACGGCTGGGGGATCCTCCCCGGAGACCCATGACAGATGGAGCGAAAGTATTGACACTTAAGATTTGGTTTGCTATCTGATGGGTAAATTTCTGACAAGGATCAGTAGACTATGCAACCCATTTTTTTTTGGAATCTCATGACATGGATCATATAAAGCTGAATTTAGTCGTGGAATCAATAACAGGGAAACACGAATTGACATTTCCCGTGCGACGACTCATCTGCGCGGGGTGGGCAGGGAAGGACAAGAAGGCTTTGCAGGCCCACATCGATGAGCTGGCCAAGCACGGAGTCCCCGCGCCCACCAGAACGCCGATCTACCTGAATTTTTCCCCCTATCTCGTAACCACCTCGGATGCCATCGACGTGGTAACCGGGGAGTCTTCGGGGGAGGTGGAGTACGTTATTATCAAAGAGGGAGATCGCACGTACATCGGGGTCGGTAGCGACCAGACCGATCGTGGATTCGAGAAGTTCTCAATTCCTGCCTCAAAGCAGATGTACGCAAAGATAATGGCGCCTGTGGTTTGGCCTTATCAGGAGATCAAGGACCACTGGAACCAGATTGTCATTCGGTCTTGGACAACCAGTGGCGGGAAGCGGATGCTATACCAAGAGGATGCTCTGGCAACCATCCTGGACGTCGAAGCCCTGCTGGAGCAGTTGCCGAAGGATGATGGCCTTCCTACCGATGGATTGGTATTGTTTTCCGGAACAGTAGTGACCAAAATGGGCCTGGTTTACGGCGAAGGATTCGATTTTGAGATGGAAGATCCCGTGCTGGGTCGCCAAATCCGCCATGGGTATCACGTACGGGTTCTCCCGCAGTACCTATAGGGGATGTATAGCATTCAGGGGTCAATGCAGTACGGGATGTTGCCCAAATCCCCTTTCGCTCCCTGAAAAGACTTTTTGACCGTTCTAAGGCTCGCTTCACTGCAAATCTAAAACTCGCATTTCAGGCTCAAACATTAGATTTGCGGTCGTTTCGTTTCGCCAAGAATGGTTACCAAAAATTCTTTAATATCCGCTCCAGAGGATTTGGGCAACATTCCCAGTACGGTTAACCTGTGCCATCAACGGCCTCGTCACTGAACACAATTAGTTTTTGCACGTTGCCGAAGGGCGATGGGACGCTTACAACGCTTTGGCTGCCAAGGTTGTTCGGCTTCTGAATTCAAGTGGAGGTAACAAATATGACATCAAATGAAAAGCGAATGCAGTCTCCAAGATTCACCCTACGGGTTACGGACCTCACCATTCCGAATGAAAAAAAAGCAGAGCTTGAAAAATTAGCTGAGGCAATGGCGGATAAGGCCGATTCCTTAGGCTACCTGGACCCTCTTGACGAGGAACCGTCCTTAATCTTTGACGCAAGGGTGTGAGCTGCTTATCCGCTCTGCACATCATCGGGGCCGATCAATCATTGATTCCATCAACGATGCTCTGCAATGCAGGAGGAGACGTATCATGGAAAAACTAGAGGTAAAAATGGCCAGTATCACCAGCCTTTCAGAACTCATCAGGAAAAAGGAGATCTCTCCCGTAGAGGTGATCAATGCCTTTCTTGAACGCATCGAGGCCGTTCAGAAGAAAATCAATGCATTCATCACGGTTTTGGAAAGGGAAGCCCGGCAAGCGGCCAAGCAAGCCGAGGATGAGATTGTCAAGGGGTATTACCGCGGTCCACTGCACGGCATCCCTTTGGCGGCCAAGGACCTGTTTTTTACGAGAGGCGTGAAGACCACGTGTGGCTCTCGGATACTGTCTGACTTTGTCCCTGAGAAAAATGCAACGGTAATTGCCCGGCTGATGGAAGCCGGGACAATCCTCATTGGAAAAACCAACATGCATGAGTTTGCATTCGGAACGACAAGCCTTAACAACCACTACGGGCATGCGAGAAACCCATGGAATGTCGAACATATGACCGGGGGCTCCAGCGGGGGATCGGCAGCGGCCATGGCTGGTTCCTGCGCACTGCTGGCCCTAGGAACCGATACGGGTGGTTCAATCCGCATTCCCTCGGCACTGTGCGGCATCGTGGGTCTCAAGCCCACCTTCGGCCGCGTAAGCAAGCACGGCGTCTACCCCCTGTGCTGGTCGTTAGACCACCCTGGCCCTATGACCCGCACCGTGGCTGATGCAGCTCTTGCGTTGAGTTTCATAGCCGGCTACGACCCAAGGGACCCTTGTTCTAAGGACATGCCCGTAGTCGACTATTACTCCTGCTTGACCGGGGACATCAAGGGCGTGCGAGTGGGGGTGCCCGATACATTTTACTTTGAGCAGATCGAACCCGAGGTTAAGGCCGGAGTGGAGAAAGCCATCGATGGTTTGAGAGACCTCGGTGCCGAGGTTAGGCCAGTACATATCCCGGACTTGGATGAAGCTTCAGCGGCAACTCTCCTGATCCTTTCTTCAGAAGCCGCCTCCTGCCTGGAGAAGTTCCATCGCACGCGGCCCAACGATATCGGAGACGATGTCAGGGCCAGGCTTGATGTTGGGGCCTTACACTTGGCTACTCATTATGTAAAGGCCCAGCGCATCAGGCGCATAGTTCAGGAGAACTTCTCCCGCGTTCTCATGCAGGTGGATGTCCTGGTGACCCCGGGGGTAAGTATCACCGCGCCTATGCTTGAGGAGTCCACTGTCCGGCTCGACGACGATGACGTACCGGTTGGTGTGGCACTAACCCGTAGCACCCGTATCTATAATCTCGTCGGGTTGCCCTCCGTTTCCGTTCCCGTGGGATTCTCTCAGGCTGGTCTTCCCATCGGCATACAAATCGCTGGTAGGCCCTTTGATGAGGAGATGGTTCTCCGAGTGGCCGACGCTTACGAGCGCCACATTTATCAACCGAGCCGTTGGCCTGGCTTGAGCTGAACGGGCTTTTCAATCTCAGCGGGAAACCGGGAGAAAGGAAACGGTACCCCGTCCTCGTTGAAAGTCAGATATCTCATCACCCTGTACAAATAGGCGATTGCGCGGTTGGCAAAGCCTATGAGCCAGAAATTAGGTTTTTCAGCAATCAGGGCGTGGATAATTTGAAAAATCACCATCACAAATATTATGGTTTCCAGGATTGGCCAGACCACGATTCCAAAGAACAAAGTGGCCAGAATTCTTATGCCTGTCTTTCTTCTCGGGTATTTAAACTCGGGAATGGGCTCTTCATCTTTAGTTACCTTCTTTCCCTTTTCACCTTTTTTCGCTTTCTGCCTATTCATATCCTTACCCCCTCGATATTTTTGGAATATGAAACTCCCTGGCGGGAGTGAGATGACATATACATAGTAAAATATGGTATAAACAACGCAGTTTGACAAGGTCTTGCCCATTTTGATAGGTTATGCCGGAAAAGGAGAACACCATAAATCTTTCGTGGGAGAATACTATGAAGGTTGCACTTTTCGGCACGGGCTTGATGGGTCGCCCCATGGTCGAGAGGATCCTCGGCGCCAATCATCAATTAGTCGTGTTCAACCGAACCCGCGAGAAAGCAGAACCCCTCAAAGCCCTCGGAGCAGGGATAGCCAAGTCTGTACGTGATGCTCTTCGATCATCAGAATGCGTCATCCTGATGCTTGCCGATGGACAAGCGATCCGTGAGGTGCTGCTCTCCCCAAGTTCCCGAACGGAGCTGTCCGGCCGCACGGTCATTCAAATGGGGACCATATCGCCCACTGAGAGTATCGCTATCAACACGGAGGTGCTGAATGCTGGGGGCGACTACTTTGAAGCACCGGTATTTGGCAGCATCGCCGAGGCGAAGGAGGGCACATTAATTTTGATGGTCGGAGCATCGCCGGAACAATTTGAGCGCTGGTCAGCGTTCATTACGTGTTTCGGCCCAGCCCCTCTTCTCATAGGACCCGTAGGGGATGCCTCAGCCCTTAAGCTCGCCCTGAATCAGCTCATCGCTCCCCTTACGGCTGCCTTTGCGCTCAGCCTTGGCTTTGTTCAGCGGAAGGGAATCAACGTGGATCTCTTTATGAAGATCCTTCGTGAAACCGCCCTCTATGCCCCTCAATTTGATAGGAAGTTCGAACGAATGATCGCGAGAAACCATTCAAACCCCGCCTTCCCCACAAAGCACCTCGCCAAGGATATTGATTTATTCCTCGGTGAAACAGGATCTATGAATATGGAGACTGCCGGTCTTGAGGGAATACGTCGCTTGGTGGCAATCACTCTTGATAAGGGATATGCCGGGGAAGATTATTCCTCCCTATTTGATATCATTAATCCGGAGAAGGAATAGTTGATTTTCAGGAGGCATAAGGACAGCGCTCGACTTACAGTAAAATATACCAATGAACCCGCCTAAATCCATCCTTTAAACCCCTCATCCTCTGGCAAAAAGCAGAACGGCCAATAGACTGGCGGCAATGGTTCGGACGTGTGACAATTCTCGAGGTGGAAATTGGCTTTGGACACGGTGAGTTTCTCATTCGACTGGCCCAAACACACCCAGAACGGGACTACGTAGGCCTCGATCTGAAGTAGGCCTCAGTCCAGAAATCTCGACCCCGACCGTTTCCAGCCCGCTAGCGAACGAGGCGATACCGTCGTTGAATTCAAGGAGTTTCTCTATGATCCCAAATACCAGAAGGGCATGGTGCTGGTGGTCGTTGCAGAGGAGAACTTGACCCAAAACTTCTGGATTGAGATCGGCCAAAGGCGGCAGCGCTGGTACATCCGTCCCGCAAAGGGATGTGGGGTAGTGCCGACGCCAGGGGTTCAGCGGGCGTTGGAT
>DAOVGJ010000261.1 GCA_030672465.1 Pseudomonadota bacterium
AATAACAAAATTCAAATTTTCCAATTTTTTAAACATGTTTTCGATTTTGGTCATTTGATATTCGGATTTGTTTGGCATTTCGATATTCGAATTTCGGATTTAAAGTGTCGTATTTCTGGGGCTGTTCGATCGTGTAAATTATGCAAGTTATTACTGGGACAATACACTAGCTCTGAAGGAATGGCCAAAGATCCTCCGATGAGGTACAAGATAGAAAGGCTCGGGCCTCCAAATTTTAGAGGGAGAGACCGTGGCCAAAAGGGTCTTGGTGGCTGCCGGGGGAGATCTCTCCTCGGTCGCGCCAGTGGAAATGGATATTAGGTATACTGACGGAACGCTGCCTCCTATACGGTTTGCCTTTTCCTACCAAACACATAGTTTCAACAAAGTGAACGCCCCCAATATCAAGGTGGCAACCCCAATATAGATTTTCATTCTCCGTGTCTGACTTTTTCATGATGCTTTGAGATCCCTTTACAATCGAATGCGGGCAGGGAGATGAATTTTTCTCATTTAGGTTGCATAAAAGGTCATTCGTTCAAAGCGCTATCGAAAATGGGATGATTAACGCCCCATTGAAATAGGAACCACGTGAAGCTGTTGGTCAACAAGGCGGGGGTATCTTGCGGGATTCTCGTAAAGCGAGGCCACAGGCGGAAGGATTTCAACGACACGAGACGGCTAGCCCTGGGGAATAGTGCCTCGATAGAAAGGGGGGAAGATAAAACGCTCCCACCTCATTCCCTTCCCGCGATAAGGGTCTCTACGACGGATGGATCTGCCAATGTAGAGGTATCGCCCAAATTCTCGATATCCCCTTCGGCTATCTTTCTCAAAATCCTTCTCATGATTTTTCCGCTCCGAGTCTTTGGCAGGGCGTCCGCAAAATGGATCTTATCCGGTGTGGCAATAGGACCAATCTCCTTACGGACATGGCCTACCAAGGTTTTCTTCAGATTTTCCGTTTTTTCAACGGCTGATTTCAACGTAACAAAGGCATAAATGCCTTGCCCCTTGATATCATGGGAAAACCCCACGACGGCCGCTTCGGCCACCGAGGGATGGGAAACGAGGGCACTTTCGATCTCCGCCGTTCCTAGGCGATGTCCTGACACGTTGATGACGTCGTCCACCCTTCCCATGAGCCAGAAATAGCCATCCTCATCCCTTCTAGCCCCATCTCCCGTGAAGTACATCCCATGAATCTGAGAGAAATAGGTATCTGCAAATCTCCTGGGATCGCCGTAGATGGTCCGCATAACCCCTGGCCATGGCTTGCGAACACAGAGATAACCCCCTTCATTGACGTCACATTCGGACCCATCCTCCCGGACTACCGCGGCATCGATTCCGGGAAAGGGAAGCGTCGCGGATCCCGGTTTGATGGGAACGGCACCGGGAATGGGACTGATGATGCTTCCCCCCGTCTCCGTCTGCCAATAGGTGTCCATAATAGGACACCTTCCCCCCCCGATCACGTTGTAATACCACATCCAGGCCTCAGGGTTAATGGGCTCCCCCACCGTTCCAAGAATGCGGAGGCTGCTCAAATCCCTTTTCCGAGGCCAATCATCTCCCTCTCGCGCCAAGGCACGGATGGCAGTAGGCGCCGTGTAGAAGATGTTTACCTTGTATTTTTCCACGATCTCCCAAAAGCGGTCGGGATTGGGATACGTGGGGACACCCTCGAACATCACGGTGGTGGCCCCTAAGGTTAAGGGGCCATAGACGATATAGCTATGGCCAGTGACCCACCCGATATCAGCTGTGCACCAGTAGATATCTTCATCCTTTATGTCGAAGATCCATTTCGTGGTCTGCAGAGTATAGAGGAGATAACCAGCCGTGGTATGAAGCACCCCTTTTGGTTTACCGGTGCTCCCGCTCGTATAAAGGATGAACAGAGGATCCTCCGCATCCATCTCTTCCGGTTCGCAACTTGACGTGATGCCTTCAGCTGCCATCTCTTCTTCCCACCAGGTGTCCCTTCCCTTTTCCACATGTACATCGATATGGGTCCGCTTGCAGACGATACATGATTCAATACTGGGACATTCCCGCAGGGCAGCATCTGCATTATCCTTTAAGCTAATGGTCCTCCCGCCTCGAAAGCTACCATCCGTGGTAACTAAGAGCCTAGCCTCGCAGTCCAATATCCGATCCCTCAGGGATTCGGCGCTGAAGCCTCCGAAAACCACACTGTGTATCACACCATTTCGAGCGCAGGCTAACATTGCGATGGGAAGCTCAGGAACCATGGGCATATACAGGGCAACCCGGTCACCCCTTTTCATTCCTTTCTTCTTTAGCACATTGGCAAATTTACAGACTTCTCGGTGGAGCTCCTGGTACGTGTATATCCTGTTTTGCCCGCTGGGCTCGCCTTCCCAAATGAGGGCGGCTTTGTTTTTCTTGCCATCCCGAAGGTGTCGATCCAGACAGTTGAAAGAGGCATTTAATTTTCCCCCCGTGAACCAGCGGATCACACCCCGGGAGAAGTCCCCTCCTCTAACCTCGTCCCATTTTTTGAACCACTCCAGTTGTTCAGCCTTTTCGGCCCAGAATCCCTCGGGGTCTTCGATGGATTTCTTATAGATTTCCTCGTATTCAGCAAGGCTCCTCACATGGGCTCCCCTGCTGAGCGCAATCGGGGGTTCAAAAATCCGGGTCTCATCCATCACTGAATCGAATGCCTTCTTTTCCTCCGCCATAGCGAGAACCTCCTCTTCTCTGTTGTCCAAAAAAATAAAATATACCACATACTGCCGCTTTTTTAATCAAATCATTCTGAAATTTCCTCAGTTTTTTGAGTTTTCCCTTGTCCCTTCGATTCAACGCATCGGAAGTGATCCTTTACGGATTCGCGGGAGGGTTAAATGTTAAGTATTACTTAACAAATATTGCCGCTTCCTTCAAGTGTGCGTGGAGAAGGGAAAATTCTGAGGTTCGTCGACGGGATTGGGAAGAGGCTTCTCCTATCGGAAATAGCCTGCTAAAAGGCCGGGGAATTCAACGGCGTAGCTTCATCGGCCAAAACTTTTTTGAATGACACATGATAATATTGACAACTAAACTCCACCGTCACTTAAGGCTCTTCTGCTTCTTACCCGTTCATTTTCCGGTTGGAAACGATTTCTTCCCCCAATTTTTCACCTTTAGCCCGCTGCAAGGCGGGGGTGTCATTCTCTATTTTCCCCAATGTAGGGTGATGTCCCGTCTCCTGACAACTTCTCTGCCCTTTAACCCTGTACCATATGTTCCTCGCGAGATAGGCGATGGACATGGACAATAGACCGAAAATCATGATGCCAACCGCCACGCCATAGAGGATCTGGGCGCCGCTTAAATTCCCCTCCCCCGTGAAAACTAAATTTATTCCATATTTTGTAACCGCCGTGAAGATAAAAATACAGAGCCCGAGAAATAGGCCATAGTAAGTCCACCAAATTACAGACCTTACTATTCCCCCGCGCATCGTATCACCCACCTAAAGGGGTTCATCTCTCCTTGGTCAACTTCTCTTCCAATTGATCCAGCCTTATGTTGACTGACTCGATTAATTCCTCGGCATATTCCACGTTGTGGGCTCCTTTTCCCTTCTTAACCAAGGTAAAATTATATTCGGCATCACCAAAGGACTTGGTAAAAACAAAGGTATGTTTCCCCATTCTTTCAAGCCTTTGGATCTCTTCCCTAATCTTCTTGAGCTTCGGTTCTGTCTTCTTGATTAAACCGTCAGCGGTGGATTTCCATCTTTCCGCGATATCCCCATAGCTTTCATCATGGCACTGAATACAGTTCAATACCTCTTCCACACAGATCATGGTTCCAACCGTCCTTACAATTCTAAAGATGGCAGCATAAAGGTCCAGCCATGTAGGACAATTCCCCAGTCAATTTTTCTATTTTTCCCCCTCTGGCAGGAACTCCTTGGCCATTCTCTTCACATCCTCATACGCCGCTTTCAATTTGACCCATCCGTGGTTACTGGTATAGTCCGGATTGTTATGGAAGGCCCCATGGAGAAGGATGATGCGATGGCGCAAAAACATTTCCCAGAGCTTCTCCTCCAGGGGATTAGGAGGGCTATAGAGGCCCAAGAGGTCCGGAGAGATAGGTCTCACGTCCGGCCTGGCCAGAATGGACTTTTGGTATAGGTTTTCCACGATTTGAATAGCTTCAGCCATCAACTGATCCGTTTTCTTGACGATAGCATCCCTTTGTCCGAGTTTTTCCCTGGCGAAGAGCCTCCCATGACAGTTTCCACAGATTTCGACCATTTCCTCCCTGAATTGAGTCCATTCCTCGGGTTTGACGTGAATGATGCCTTTCATCTGAAGTTCGTTCAATAGATCCGTGGGATGACCCTCCTGGTCGATGAGACCCAACCATTTTAAAATTGTCTTGCGGTATCCGACCCACTCCCTGTCCTCCTCGGGGAGCCGGAGGGCTAAAAGGCTCCAGGCGGTTTTGACGCCGTGGTCCCCCCGAGGAAAATGGCAGGTTTGGCAGGTAGGGCCCCTCTCTTTTTTCGGATCCACACTGTAGACAACGCCGTGCTTTGAAGACCTCCAAATCTCCCATTGGGGATGATTGATCCCCCCATGGCAAGGGAGACAAGCCTCGGGCTTTCTGGCCTCTTCTTTGGCAAAACTGTGGCGGGTATGGCACGAATCGCACTGACCGTCTTCCCGACCGATGGAATGGCAGCCTCCACACCCTTCCTCCGCGTCGATCATCTCCGGAGGAAGTTCCAAGACCTTCTTGAATTTATAAACTGAGGCCCATGCCTGGGCATGCTTCCCCGATTTGAATTGGGCCATCTCAGTGGGGTGGCATTTCTCGCAGAGGCGGCCCACCATCAGGCTAGCTCTGACCGCATCCTCGGCAGATTTATGGTGGCTCCCGTGACAATCGATGCATGTCACCCCGTGCTGAGCCATTGGGCTTTCCCTCCAGGATACGACGAGGTTGGGATTGATCTTTTCATGGCAACTGACACAGGTTAGATTACCCTCCTTGGCGGATACACCTTGGAG
Organism: Pseudomonadota bacterium; assembly: GCA_030672465.1. Taxonomy (GTDB): domain Bacteria; phylum Desulfobacterota; class BSN033; order WVXP01. The sequence continues at coordinate 5,040 of DAOVGJ010000261.1, forward strand.
GTTCAAAGGGAGAATGATCAAGATAAGCCCTATCGTATAGATCCAACCAGTGTGACCTCTGCTTTCCATAAAGCCCTCCCATCGCTAATATTCTTGAGGTCAACAGAGAAACGGCTTGATTATACCTGAAACTATTCCCTAGTTCAAAATTTTGTTAGAAGTGCCTTCCTTTTTCCCCCACGTTATTCCAATGACGGATTCCTGGTGCCCTTCCTTGGAATATCCCGGTGTATGGCACCTTCCGCAGTTATACTGCTTATTCTTCTCTCCGGGATGGTAGTCGGTCCATTTTCCCGTCTCCATATTGTACTGGTTCTTTCACGGAACATCCCGATTGGGTCCCATCATGGTGATGATGTACCCCTTTTTGTCGATGTAACGGATCTTCCAATTTCGCCCCCGATGATATTGAGAACTCGGTTGTCCATGAGAGAAATCTGCTGGAGAAGTGGGGGCCCCTTCGAGTGTGAGGTAGCCCCTGAGCCTTTTGGTCTGAGCTCAGGGTCAAATACTTAGTCGAAGGGTCAGATGCAAAGAGAGCTGCCCTTTAGGGTTTGAAAGGAGTAAATTGGGTATTCTTTTAAGACTCCTTTGCCTGTTTCTTTTCCAATGTCTCCTTGGCCCTGAAAAATCGGAAGACTTTAGAGTTATATGGTTTTACTTGGGCGGCAAGGGTCCAGGGGCCTTTGAATGCCTTTCTTTGCTCATCTCTCACCTTTTCCGCCTGCACTATCAGTTCTTCCTCATCCTCCCCAATGGTGACTATCCCGAGATTTGCTTCAATATACTCCACGATGGATACTACGAAAAGGGCCACTGCTCCTATAGAAACCACGATTGCCAAGACTGCTAACCCAATGACGAGCAGAATGGTCAGCCCCCACCAGATTAAGTTCATGTGCTTGCTCCCATTCGGGGTTCGTTATTAATGCATGTGGTTAGATTTCCCGAGGATGTTGGTTGACTTTTTCCCTTTCAGGAAGTCGATGTGAGAAAAACGAACTAATCGAACCTTTTTTCGCCACATCGGATGGCAATATCCAAGGTATTCTCCTCATTCGCATAGGGGCACGTATACTTCGGGTTGTATGCACAATAGGGATTGGAGGCCTTATTGAAATCGATAATAGCCCGGTTCTTCTCCATCAATTCCACCTCCAAATACCGCCCATTTTCATAGGTTTCTAAACCATTGGTCTTATCCTTGAAGGGAAGGAAGAGATTGTGTCTTCCCAGATATCGGTAGATCGTGAGGACGAATTCTCGGCCATCAACGCTGAACCTGAATTTGCCGTGTTTAACATATTTTCGGAAATTACCCTTGTTAGTTGGAAGCTTGATGTATTCGGTACGGGCTTTGGGGTTCCCTTCGATATCTCCCATGAATACATATCGGAGATCAATGGGATAGTAGTCCAATTTTTTGAAGTGGATGATATCCTGGCTTTTAAGTGGGGACCTGGGGCTTTCCTTAAAAAATCGATCTTTTTCGGCCCTCTCCTCCTCAATCTCCTTCTTCATTGATTGGACCAGATTTGGGTCAATCTCCTCGCTTAAACCGGGGACATAAAGAAACAGAATGACATTTATGCCTACCAAAAGGTATTTTGACCACTTTTTTCCCATTTTCCCCAATTTTTTTCGTCTTCCCTAATACCTCCTTTGGTTTTATAAAGGGGAATTTGATGGCTTTATTGGAAAAATATAGATATTTGGCATCACATCCCTGCCATACCATAAATCGGTACGATAAATCTCAATCCCTCAAATTCTCCTTTTAATCCCCGTGATCTTAATCCATAGAGTCTTGACGAGATAAAGCGATGGCCATGGATAATAAGTCAAAGATCATAATCGCCACTGCCACCCCCTAGAGACATTTACCAAAATTAAAGCTCCCGGTAGACATCAACCCCTTCGGGTATTTTACTACCGTAACGAAGATGAAGATGCATACCCCAAAGAAGAGGCCATAATAAACCCACCAGAAAAAGAACCTTAAACTCCTTCCATCCATCGGTGCATCAAGCTCTATTGAGCCTCATATCCAGCTCACTTCTTCTTACTCAGCATCGGTTCTACCTGATCCAGATTCTTCTTGGCAGCCTCAATCAGTTCCTCTGCATACTCCACATTATGGACCCCTTTGCCCTCCTTTACCAGATTAATATTGTATTCGGCATCTCCGAATAATTTGGTAAACACAAAGGTATGTTTTCCCTGCTTCTCCAATCTTTGGATATGGTCCTTTATCCCTTTTAACTTTGGATGGATCCTCTTAAGTACTTCATCTGCCGTTGACTTCCATTGTTCCGCCATCTTCCCGTAAGTTTCGTCATGACACTTTATACAATTAGCCTTGATGGCCTTGAAGGATTCCTTCTGCCCCTCAACGATGCTGCGGTGGCAATCCACACATTCCACCACATCGGCCTTGACGCTGGGCAGCTCTTCAACACCGATGCCCGTCTTTCCGTAAAAAAGCCTTTTTACGTTCAGATGGCAATCCCCGCATTTCACCTTCCCCGCTCCCTCACCATGGTGACACTCGGCGCAATTCTTCAAATACGTTTTGCCATGTCTTTCCCTGGGAGAATGGCAGTCGAGGCATTCCATCTCCATGTGGCCATCGTGGGGGAATTGGATCTCATTGAAGGGAACGAGGCGTTTTGCCAAGCCGACGTGGCAAAGGCCCGTACACGTATATTCCGTTTTATGCTCTTGCGGGCGGTACCCTTCCTCTATTCGCGCCAGTGCCTCTTCCGTATTATTTGTGGCATGGTTCAAGAGCTTCAGTGCGTATTCGATGTTGTGGACTCCCTTGCCCATCAGGGAGAAGGTGTAGTTGTGCCTGGCCTCGTTGATGAGGTTTTGAGCCCTCTTGAAGCGGTGAACCTCAAGCCCTGTCTTACCCGCTTCGTATAGCTTCCTTTGAACGGCAAATATTCGGCCATTGACCTCATTTTCAGCCTTGACCAAGAGCTCCTTCCAATGGAAGAGCATCTCATCATAGCCCTCCCCATGGCATCCCACGCAGGACTCGGCCCGGGCCCTTTCCGAATATCTGGTGGTATACAAGGCCGCTTTGCTCGCCTCACGGGTCTTATGACATCCCACACAATCCACCTTGATGGTGAACATCTTGCTGGGCGAATCGGCGACGCTGATCCCCCCGGTCCCCATATACATCTCCCTGGGGCCCATATGGATCTTCTTCGTATGGCACTTATTACAGCTCCCCATAAACTGTGCCATGGTCGGCATTTCCCCAACTTCATGTTTGATATGGGTATGGCATCGAGAACATTCGATCTTGCGATCGGCGACGTGCTTTTGGTGGACAAATTCCGACGTATATTTCGTAGCGAGAAGCTCGGGCTCATTATGGCATTCCAGACACTTATTCTCAGGAACGTGGCCATCGCCTTTATTAACGCCTATGTGGCACTCAAGACAACTAACCCCCCGCTCGATATATCGCTTGTGGTTGAAGCTCACCCCCTTGAATGGGATATCGCCCTTTGGCTGGATATGGCATGAACCGCATTCCGCACAGGAAAGACATCCCTCTTCCCCCAGTTCCCCCGCCTTATAAAAGTGACAGATGAAGCAGTTTGTTTCCGTAACGGTTAAGTGGGCACCCTGAACGATTTGGGCGTGGCAAGAGGTACACCTCAGCTTCTTCCCCCTTCTCAACTCCTCCAGATGTCTTTTATGGTTAAAGGCCACGTTCTTAAAGATCATTTTACCCTTTAAGTCCTCGCTGCGATGACATCCCTCCTGAAGACAGCTGGCATCACTGATCTCAGCATGAGGCATAGTTGGTCCCTTGCCGGTGATAAACATGACTAAGGAGACCTG
>DAOVGJ010000267.1 GCA_030672465.1 Pseudomonadota bacterium
GGTAACCATTCTTGGCGAAGCGAAACGACCGCAAATCTAATGTTTGAGCCTGAAAGGCGAGTTTTAGATTTGCAGTGAAGCGAGCCTTAGAATGGTCAAAAAGTCTTTTCAGAGAGCGAAAGGAGATTTGGGCAACAACCCTTTCATTCTTGACAATTTATGCTGTTTTTTGCCGTTTTAACATTTCATCTTAACTTATTGTCATTGTCCTAACTCACTATCATACAGTTTCTGTCAAGAATGAAGACCTGCCCCCTTCCTATCAGAGTGGTATATTTCCGTGTTTTTTCGGTGGATTGGAATCCACCTTATTCTTCAACATCTCTAAGGCCATGATGAGCTTCGGCCTCGTCTCTTCGGGATTAATCACCTCATCGATATATCCCAGTTCGGCCGCCCTGTATGGATTTGAAAATTTTTCCAGATAATCGCTTACCAATTCCTTCCTTTTCTTTTTCGGATCATCGGCCTCCCCGATCTCCTTCTTAAAAATAATGGGCACGGCGCCTTCGGCCCCCATCACGGCAATCTCCGCCGTTGGATAAGCATAATTGATATCACCCCGCAAATGTTTGCTGGACATCACGCAGTAAGCTCCCCCATATGCCTTTCTGGTGATCACGGTAATCTTCGGTACCGTGGCCTCCGAATAGGCAAAGATGAGTTTGGCGCCATTTCTAATGATCCCCCCGAACTCTTGTGCAGTACCCGGGAGGAATCCCGGAACGTCTTCAAAGGTGATGATGGGAATATTGAAGGCATCCAGAAATCGCACAAAGCGGGCCCCCTTTATGGAGGCGTTGATATCAAGGCATCCAGCAAGCCAATTGGGCTGATTGGCAACGATACCCACTGGCATCCCGTTGAGCCTGGCGAAGCCAATGACGATATTTCTGGCGAAGTACTTATGGACCTCGAGGAACTGACCCTCATCCATAACGCTTCGGATAATTTCGATGATATCATAGGGTTTTTTGGGGTCATCTGGAACCACCGTTTTAAGGGAATCGTCGGTCCGCTGAGGGTCATCCGTGCAATCGATGGAGAGGGGCCTTTCCCGATTGTTCTGGGGGAGATAGCTGAGGAGCTCTTTCACCATGTGGATTGTGTCCTCGTCGTCCTCTCCTGCAAAATGGGCAACACCACTTTTGATGTTGTGGGTCATCGCCCCCCCCAACTCCTCATCGGTAATATCCTCGTGGGTTACGGCCTTGATCACCTTGGGCCCCGTGATGAACATATAGCTGCTCTTCTTGCTCATGAACACAAAATCGGTAAGGGCGGGGGAATAGACGGCCCCTCCCGCACAAGGGCCGAGGATGACCGAAATTTGGGGAATGACCCCAGAGGCCAGGGTGTTCCTGAGGAAGATATCCGCATATCCCGCTAGGCTTCCTACCCCCTCCTGTATCCTTGCCCCGCCTGAGTCGTTGATGCCGATAATGGGGGCCCCGTTCTTCATCGCCAGTTGCATTGCCTTGCATATCTTTTCGGCCACGGTTAAGCTCAGGGTGCCCCCGAATACGGTAAAATCCTGAACAAAGACGAAGACCAACCTATCATTGATCTTGCCATATCCGGTTATGACGCCATCGCCGAGAAATTTCCTCCCTTCCATGCCGAAATCCCTGCATCGATGGGTTACAAAGCGGTCGAGCTCCACAAAGGTTCCCTTGTCCAGGAGGAGCTCGACCCGTTCCCTGGCCGTCAATTTCCGGGCCGCGTGCTGCTTCTCAATCCGGTCCCTGCCGCCGCCCAGCAGGGCTTCGCGGTTTCTGCGGGCCAGTTCCTCCCTCATCTTTTCGATTCCCATAAGCCATTCCCCCCTTTTGTGGGTATCATGAGCTCCGTTTTAACTCCTCATCTAATATCTTTTTCACTACCGAATAGGGATTGCGCTTCTTCTTTATGAGGTCGTCTATGATTTTATCCAACCTTTTATTCTTTTTTAGTCTTTCCATTACACTGTCCATCAGTTCACTGCCGAGGACGGATAGAAATTCCAACTTCGTTCTTTCAGCATTTTTCTTCTCGAAGTGTTCGCTGCCCATGGACTTCTCTTTGTGTCTGTAAACTCCATAAACAAATTCGAAGATTCCCTTACCCAAGATGGCTTCCGTTTTGAAAATAGGAGGTACCCAACCATCCTCTCGTTTAGGTCCCATCTCCAAAGTAGCCCTCAGTTCCCTTTCCAATCTATCCGCCCCTTCCCGCTCACACTTATTGATCACGAAGATGTCGCCGATTTCCAGGATCCCCGCCTTGATTGCCTGAATATCATCCCCCAATCCTGGAACCAATACCACGACGGAGGAGTGGGCGGTATTGACGATATCAACCTCATCCTGGCCAACTCCAACCGTCTCCACAATGATAATATCCTTGCCCATGGCATCCATGACCTTGATGATATCATTGGTCGATCGGGATAAGCCCCCCAAACTTCCCCTGGTTGCCAAGCTTCGGATGAACACCCCATCGTCAATGCTATGCCTCTGCATGCGAATTCGGTCTCCCAAAATGGCCCCACCTGTAAAGGGGCTCGTCGGGTCGACGGCGACAATCCCTAAAGTCTTTCCCTCCTTCCGGAGGATTTCCACGGTTTTGTCCACGAGGGTGCTCTTTCCGGAACCAGGAGGACCTGTTATACCGATAATATAAGCGTTTCCCGTTTTTGGGTAGATCTTCTTGAGCTCTTCCATGGCGTTGGGCATGCGATCATCGATGTCCCTCATCAACCTGGAAGCCGCCCTGATGTCGCCCTGAAAGATTTTTTCCGCCAAGCTCATCCGTCACCCGTTGGTATAGGGCAGAATTTTCAACTATTTGTAGCGTCGTAAATAATTGCGCATAATTCAGACACGGATCAAAATCCTAAATCGACTCGGCCGAGCCTTCGACCCGAGCCTTTCGGCAGTGAGCGACTCGAATGTCTTCGACCCTGAGGCTCAGACCCGAAGGGAGCTCGTCGAAGTCTCGTCGCGGGCCGAAGCACTAAATCCTAAACAAATTCTAATTTCTTAATTTCAAATTCAAAATCGTCTATTTCGTTTCCTGGTCTATTTGGTTCTTTTCGTTCATCTCGTTGAGCAGATAGACCAAATGAACCAAAGAAACCAGATCAACCAGAAATGCGCTCCCCATTACGCTTTTATGAGATGCCTATAAGGCCTTTCCGGGAACACCGATATGTCTTGCGATGACAATCCGTTGGACTTCCGAGGTTCCTTCACCGATGTCCAAGAGCTTCTGATTTCGGTAGTGCCTCTCGACGGGATATTCCTTCATCAGCCCATATCCGCCGTGGAGTTGAACGGCGTGGTTGGCAACGCGATGATACGTTTCGGAACAGACGAGTTTTGCCATGGCCGATTCCTTGGAGAAGGGACGTTTATTGTCGGCAAGCCAGCAGGCTTTATAGAGCAACAGCCTGGCCATTTCGATTTCGGTATACATGTCCGCCAGTTTAAAGGCATTGACCTGAAATGAGCCAATCGGCCTGCCGAATTGTTCCCTTTCGTGGGAATATTTCATGGCACACTCAAAAGCCCCTTGGGCCCCGCCCAGGCCCATGGCACCGATGCTGAGCCTTCCCCCATCGAGGGTTTCCAACATCTGGTGAAAACCCTCGCCTCTTTTCCCGAGGAGGTTTTTCTTGGGGACTCGGCAATCCTTGAAATAGAGTTCCCCCGTATTGGAAGCTCGCCAAACCATTTTACCGTGCATGGGTTTCGCCACAAACTCGGGAGTCCCATTTGGGACCAAAATACAGGAGAGCTCCTTGGAACCGTCCTGGCTCTTTCCCGTAACAGCTTGCACCACGCAGATGGCACTGATTTCCGTTGAGGAGTTGGTGATGAAGATCTTGCTTCCGTTGATGACCCAACGGTCGCCCTCCAGGTAAGCTGTCGTCTTAGTGGCCCCCGCGTCGGAACCGGCATCGGGTTCGGTCAGGCCAAAGGAGGCCAAGGTTTTCCCGGTAACGAGGTCGGGGAGCCACTGGCTTTTTTGGTCATCATTTCCGAAGTAGTAAATGGGGGATATTCCCAGGGAACACCCCGCCGCCAAGGTGGCCGCCTGGGACCCATCGATCCGGGCAATTTCCTCGGTTGCGATGATGTAAGACAGATAGCCCATATCCGATCCGCCGTATTCCTCGGATACACATAATCCGAATAATCCAAGCTCCCCCATGCGGTTGGTTAACAGGATGGAGAACTCCTCCTTATCATCCAGTTCTTGGGCCACCGGGGCGATCTCCTTCTCCGCGAAGGTCCTGACCATTTTTCGAAGCATGTTATGCTCTTCAGTTAGATCGAAATCCAAGGCCATCGAACCCCTCCTCCTTTGCCATTCAAGGGAAAAGCACCGAATAGATTCCCGTCCATCGAGTCTCTCTTCCTATTACTTAGGCTTGATATTTCGGCGAACCCAATTCACCGCTTCTTCTATAGGCGTTCCCGGCGCAAAAATCTCCCGTATACCCGCTTCTTTGAGCTTGGGGATGTCATCCTCGGGGATGATGCCTCCGCCGAATACCACGATGTCATCGGCCCCTTTCTCCTTCAGGAGCTCCACAATACGGGAAAAGAGGTAGTCATGGGCTCCGGCCAGGCTACTCAAGCCAATGCCATCCACATCCTCCTGGATTGCGGCGGCCACAATCTGCTCCGGGGTTTGGTGGAGTCCCGTATAGATCACCTCAAAACCCGCGTCCCTGAACCCCCGTGCGATAATCTTTGCTCCTCGGTCGTGGCCATTCAGCCCTGGTTTGGCCACCATGATCCGGATTTTCCTCTTAGGTATCATGTT
>DAOVGJ010000023.1 GCA_030672465.1 Pseudomonadota bacterium
AGCGCCCTTTATTTCCCTTGATATTCCCCCCTTTTCCCGGCAAGCTCCCGTAACGGGAAAGGTAGTAGTCTAACCCCCTCCGTTCCACCTCCTCTCTCCACCCCTCAATCAATTCCATTACGATACCGTAATCCCCCTTTGGGGACCCCATCACCTGAGCCCCCATAGGAGGGGGGAAAGGTAAGAAAAGGAAAATGCCAATTATAAGCGTTATGAGGATAAACTTTCCCCGCATGGAATACCCGATGCTTAAGGGTCTGTTGCACACAGAGTAGGGGTCCTATTCTATATACATGCAGTATATTAAATAGTTGCGCATAATTCAAACAAGGATTTAATCCTAAAGTCGCTTCGCTCCAAATCCTAAATTCTAATATCTAAAACCTAAACGTTTTGGTCATTTGTTCATTAGTGCTTTGTATTTGTTTAGGATTTAGTACTTTGTGCTTAGTATTTCCCTTTAGGGCTTTGGGCATTTGAATTTGTTTAGGGTTTAGAAATTAGGATTTGGAATTTGCCTGTATCCCTTCCTAGAGGCTTAAACCCACAAAAAAGAGGACGAGATTCTCGATGTAATCTTCGTTATCGAAATTGGAATCGAGGTCCGTATAACGATATTTCACCCCCAATTTTATCCACCTCTGCATTTGGTAGTCAATTCCCGCCGATCCCCTCCACACGTGATCCCTCCTTTTTTTCCCGGCACGGAGGTCATCATAGAGATAACGATCGTATATGTAGTCCCCCCCGATGCTTCCCGTGAATTTTCGGTAGGTATGTCGCAAGCTGGTCGTCACCTGATTGGAGAGATAAGAGGAACTATAAATGAGATTCCTATCTGCTTTGGAGGTATCGAAAACGCTGCGAATCCCTCTCAGGGTAACGATGGTCCGGCTCGTTAATTCGTGGGAGATGTCGGCCGATACGTATAACGCATCCTCCTCTCGGTTAAGGGCATAATAGTTCTTCGCTACATACCCTCCCCTCACAACCCCCTTGGTCTTCGCGGTGACGTCCCACGTGATTCCGGTATTGATTCGATTGGAATAATTATTATCAACCCTGGCTCTCTCCCTCCTGTAATCGGTGGCCGCATAGACGTACTCTAAGAGCATGGACGTTCTCGCCAAAATACGCAACCGGAAGACTCCCCCGACGGTGTTCGTATCGAAATTATCGATCTCATCACTCCGGTGCTTGTAATCCTTGAGCCCATGAGCGTATTTTAAGCCGAGAGCAAATCGGTCCCAAAAGGTATAAGAGCCCTCAATCCGGGCCATATTGGAAATATACGGGGCCGTCCTATCCCCTTCGAAGTCGGGTGGATCGGCACCGCTGGTAATTTTGTCGCCGACCTTTAGCCTAAACCCCTTGGGCAGGTTTAAATCGAGGGCCGCATCGGCGGTGTGGACGAAGTAGTCGGCCTCGTCATAGGTATCAAACCTGGCATAATCGGCTTCATAGTTGAGATAAAAACCGTGGCGACCGATGGGCCTTAGCCTCAATTTAATACCCGGCAGGACGGAGTAATAAAAGTCCGCCTTCCTATTGCGCTTCGTGAGAAAGACGTTATCCGTGTATGTACCAGAGGCGTTAACATATGGTGTGATGTCCAATGGACCGAGGCGAATACTCCCGTATGTATCGTACGGAAAGCCGAGAAATGCCGCCACTATCAAACCGATGGAAACAAATCTCAAACTTCCATTCCCCCCAATTTTGCCGGTTATCCCTTTTCGGATCAACTACTATGCTTACTATTCGGAAGCGCTGGCTACTTTACCCCCCTTTACTTTACCCCCCTTTGGAGTGGAGATTTTTTCTCCGGCGTGGTAGTCAGTGAGGGCTACCGCCTCCGCAACGGTACTTTCTCCCACGACCTCTATATTCATCTTGAGCCAGAGGCAGTAGTCATTTATCGACGCAACCATAACGGTTGGATCCGTTCCGATAAGGCCCTTCTCATAGGCCTCTCGAACCGAACAGCGGACCTCTTCTATCTGCCTTTGGGTAATGAGAGCATAGGGTCCGTCAACCCTCCATCCTCCCTTCGGAGCAATGTGCAGCGCGGCCAACGCCAGAAAGGATTGATCGCAATTCAAAGCCTCTCCTATGTCCAAAACCTTACACACATAAATAGCAAAATCACACTGGGAGACTTCACACCCCACGCATTCGGTCACCATGGGCCCCTCACATTGAGGAGCCTCAACCAATTGAGCCTTTTCTCTTTTGCAGTAATGCCTCAGTCCCACCGTCAATTCGCGATAACCAGCCGCCACCAAACCGATGGACATCGCAATCTCCACCCTCAAAAGTATCTCCTCCAACTCTTCAGCACCGATGGGAAACGAAGGATCTCCCAGGTTCCATCCAGCCGCAGGAGAAATGCCAAGTCCATTCAAAGCCACAACTGCCTGATCATAGCTCAAGTTCGACCCAAGATGCAACCCTTTGCATAGGAGAAGGACCAGATTTCGATGGGATATGGGAACCCCTTCGCATTCCGCCAATGTCGCCGCCGTCAATGGTGGCACTACCCGTTTTTCCTTAACCTCGGGCTCGGCCCTTTCTTCCTTCTCTACCGGGGGTCTTTGTACCAAGGGCTTCCGCTCCCTCTGGACTGTCTCCTTTCTCAGGGCCATGAGCTCCCGATTATAGCGCTCCAATTCCCTACTTTTCTCCTCCCATCGGCGTTTCCAATCCTCTATCTTCCCGTCCTTCGCCAGAAGCTCCTGTTCCAGCTTCCGAATCCTCGCCTCGAGGTCTTTGCGGCGAGCATCTCGGGCCTCTTCGGTGGGGGTCGGATCCGAAACCCTTTTTTCACCCGGGACCTCGACTAGGGTGGTATCGGCCTCCTCCACTAAAGTCTCCGAGGGAAACGCAGGCCCAATCTGCTCTTTTTCGACCTCAACGGGTTGCAAGGGCTTGCTTATCTGCTTCCTCACCAATAGGCGTTCCCTCTCCAACTGGGCCTTTCGACCCACGAATGAGGACTTCAAATAATAGCACGGAGGTAAAAATAGGAGAAGGAGGATTGCTGCCCACAAAATCCTCTTCTTATTTTTTTTCATTCAGGTTCTCTCCACAGGGGAAGGAGGAAAGATTGTCAAGTAATTTAATAACTTTTAAGCAAAAACTATACCAATATGAAAACAGTTCCCTGGTAAATGATGTATTTTTACCAACTTCCATGCCATAGCCAATGTCAAACTCCGGGAGATGTCCCCCAAAAATTCCTTGTAAAATGGGGGAAGGTACTTTACAATACATCGTAGAAAGGGGCTCATATGCACCAGGAGAAGGATCAATTCGACATTCCTGAAGTCCTGCCAATGCTTCCCGTAAGGGAGATCGTCATTTTTCCCTCTATGATTCTTCCCCTTTTCGTCAGCAGGGAGAAATCCATCAATGCTGTTGAGGAGGCCCTTTCCAGAGACCGGCTAATTTTTCTCATTGCCCAAAGGGATATCACCGAAGAAGATCCAACTCCGGAAGGAATTTACCATGTGGGAACCATCGCCATAGTTATGAGGATGGCAAGACTTGCCGATGGAAGGCTAAAAATCTTGGTTCAGGGATTATCCAAGGGGATGATTTCCGAATACGTTCAAGTGAAACCGACCTTCTTGGTCAAGGTTCATCAAACCCAAGAGCCCGAGGTGGCTGAGATTACCCTGGAAATCGAGGCATTGATACGGGACGTAAAGGAACAATTGGAAAAACTCATCTCCTTCGGGAAAGTCCTCTCGCCTGATTTAGTATTGATCCTCGATAGCATCAATGAGCCCGGCAGATTGGCAGACCTGGTCTCCTCCAATGTGGGGCTAAACGTGGAAAGGGCCCAGAAGATCTTGGAAATCCTCGACCCTGTCGAACGCCTAAAGAAGCTCAACGAGGCCCTGGGCAAGGAGATCGAGGTTT
>DAOVGJ010000096.1 GCA_030672465.1 Pseudomonadota bacterium
GAAGAACATAGGGCTCCACACGGGGGAGTGGATGATGGGGGGAGAGGTCTTCGTAGGGGGGAGGGTAAGAGGTATGGGCAAGATCGTCGACGGGAAGGTGTATGAAGATGAGAAGCTGATTTACCCCCGAAACTATCGTCAATCCAACGTCTATTATTGAGGGATTATTTCGAGAATGATTCCCGAAGAGATCATCAAGAAGATTTGGCCACGGGTCAGGATGAAACACCTCTTTCCGGAAATACCCATTCCCAAGGTTTCAGAGGGCAAGGAGAATGTTGCCCTGGAGATGAAGAACAAACAGATAACCATTAATACCGCTTTTTACGATAAGATCGCCCATAAGATGGACGCTGAAGAGGTGGTTGAGGCCCTTTTGGACCACGGGATAAGTCACTATACCTACTGCCCCTGGGATTTTCACACTCACCTCCGGTTGTTCACCGAGGCGAAGCGAGTCGTGAAGGATAAGGAACGGGCCAAAAGGTCAGCGGGATTATTTATGGATGTGGTGGCGGATACGTATTGCGTGAAGGGGAAGAAGACGCCGCTGCCCGAGTTCTATAAACAGATTGATAAGGGAAAGGTAGACGAGGTCATTACCTGCCTCTATCAGAGGATATGGGGCGTAGATCTCTGCGCCAAGGAGGATGAGGAGGTTGTAAGGAGATTGGCCAGGATCCCCTATTTGGATAAGAAACAGTGGGATAAAAGCATCCAGAAATTCGCCCGAGTCATTAAGGTCCTGCTGGAGGTTGAAGAGGAGGAGAATCGCCAGGAGGGAAGTCAGGCGAATCCCATGGGGGACCATGGTTTGGACGGATATACTTTGGAAGAGATCGATCAGGGCCTGCGGAATTTCGCCAATCAGAACGTGGGGTTGAAGGAATTCAAGGAGACCTTCGAAGACTTCAAGGAGGAGCTGAAGGAAGTCGGGTACGGAATGGAAGGGGGAATGGGCAGGGGCGAGGGGACCCCGTTGGATGCCGATTTGATTTACTACATGAAATTGGCCGAAAGCTATTCCATCCCCATCAAAAAAGTACCCATGGAGAAAAGGGGATTCCTCAACCCCCACTCCCATAGTCCTTGGGAGATCGGGAGGCCTTTTCAGGATGTGGATGTGTGGACTAGTTTTGGCAAGATTATGCCCGGTATCACCCAGACCTGGAACAAGATCGAGGGGAGCACCTTCGGGGAAAGGGAGTCCATACCGGATTGCATCATCATCATTGATTCCTCGGGGAGTATGACGAATCCGAGGAAGAACTTATCCTATGGAGTCCTTGGGGCTGCATGTGCTTCTGATGCCTACTTGAGGAATGATGCCCACGTGGCGGTATATAATTTTAGCGATGCCCCTATGGGGGGGAAGGCTATTCTCGAATTCACATCGGAGAGGGCCAAGATCTATGGGGTTTTATGCAAGTACTTCGGGGGTGGGACTGCCCTCAATCTCAACGAGCTTGATCCCCTCTTGGAGGCCTCCCTGAAACCGGACATCTTCATCATAACAGATATGAAGATCACCAATCTGGGAAAGGTGATCGGTTACCTCAACAATATCGACAATCGGATCACCGCCGTCTATATCGGGGAGAATACATACGCCTTGAGATTCAGGGAAGCAATGGCGAAAAAGAAGAATATTAGCTTCTATAACGTTACCAAGAAGGAAGACATCCCCAAGATCGTCCTGGGTAAGATTAAGGAGTATTTCCAGGGGAACCTCTAATAGGGAGTCCATTTAGCGACTCGTCCCGTGAAAGCCGGAAGGTCTCATCACCTCCGGCTTTTTTATCGAAGGGGACGGGTCATGTCGAACTTGAAGAATTCCGTGGAGCGGGAGGCTTTCGCCTCAGAATAACGGGTAGGGGCTGTTCCCTCCTTAAAACATTCGAAAAAAGGGGTTCGGGAAGAGGGAGAGGCCAGCAGCCCTGTTTCGGGGTCAATTTTAGCGAAAATAATTCCCGGTGTAACCGGAAAGTGCTTGATGGGTTTTCCCTTCAACACGGTCTTCATGTAATCCAACCAGATGGGGCAGGCAGCCCTTGAACCCGTTTCATCTTTCCCCAAGGGCTTTTCCTGGTCAAATCCCACCCAGACCCCCGTTATGAGGTCGGGGGTGTATCCGATGAACCAGGCATCGGAGTAATCGTCCGTTGTCCCCGTTTTTCCCGCACAAGGCCTCCGGAGGGCCTTTGCCCTCCATCCCGTTCCGTTCCGTATGACGCCTTCCAACAGGTTCGTTATGATATATGCGGTCTCCGGGCTGATGATCGGCTCAGCTAACCCATCGTCTCCTTCCGCTCCATGGTCATTCCGGTGATGGGAAGAGATCCTTCCAGCAGGAGGTACATGTTCCTCCAAGAGGCCTCCTCTCTTATCGGTGATCTTTTTGATGAAGATCGGCTCAACCCTGCGTCCTTGATTTCCGAAGACGGCATAGGCCTTAGTCAGTTCCAGAAGGGAGACAGAGGAGGACCCCAGGGCCATGGAGAGGTCCTCGTTGAGCGGGGATTCGATGCCTAACCTCCGAGCATACTGCATAACAGAGGAGAGCCCGATATCCTGGACGATCTTTACCGTAATTACGTTCCTGGATTTGGCAAGGGCCTTACGAAGGGTGGTTGGCCCGTAGAATTTCTCCTCGTAGTTTCTGGGTTTCCACGACTGGTAATCTTGCGTACCATCGTAGATGATGGGAGAATCGACGATCACCGTTGCGGGAGTATACCCGTTATCGATGGCCGAGGCATAGATGATGGGTTTAAAGGCAGAGCCAGCCTGTCGTTTTGCCTGAACAGCCCTGTTGAATTGACTCTCCTGAAAATCCCTTCCTCCCACCATGGCCTTTACGTATCCCGTCTTCAGGTCGATACTCAGTAAGGCCGCGTGGACCAATGGATCTTGCTCTAAGGAGAGAACCATCGTCTTGCCCGAAAACCCCTTAACCTTCACCTTGATGACATCTCCCACCTGGAGCACCTCTGCAGGGTTACGGACCCTCGCCCTGTAATGGGGAACCTCGGGATCGGGTTTTCGGGCCCACTTCATCTCCTTTAGTTCAATTCGGCCCATCCTATCACCCACCTTGACGAGGACGGCCTTCTCCCTTTCCCTGACTTCCACAACGACACCCAGGACTTCCTCCCCCTCGGTCAAGGGAGTTTGGCCCAGGGTTTCTTGAAACTCTTTGCAAAAGGATTCGATCTCTCCCGGTTCGATATGCCTGAGCGGCCCTCGGTAGCCCTGCCGTTTGTCCAGTTCCTTGAGTCCCCTGTACACGGCCTTTTGGGCTGTCTTTTGCATGGCCACATCGAGGGTGGTAAAGATCTGAAGGCCCTCCTTGTATAGCGTATCCCTTCCGTACTTTTCCTCGAGGTACCGGCGAACATGTTCGGTAAAGTAAGGGGCCACCTCCAGAAACTTACTCCTCCGGGGGTGAATTTCCAAAACGGTTCCCAGGGCCTCCATGGCCTCCATACGATTGATATAGCCATTTTCGACCATCTGGTCTAAAACGTAGGCCTGACGCAGTTTAGCCATCCGGGGATGATTATAGGGGGAGTTCCTCGTGGGTGCTTGCGGGAGGCCGGCGAGCATTGTGGCCTCCGCCAGATTTAAGTCCTCGACGTGTTTTCCGAAGTAGTTCTGGGAGGCCGCCTCGATTCCATAGGCCCCATGCCCGAGATAGATCTGGTTTAAATAGAGGTGAAGGATTTCCTTTTTAGAAAGGGACTTCTCCATGCGATTGGCCAAAATGGCCTCTCGAATCTTTCTCGACCACTTTCTCTCGGAGGAGAGGAGAAGCGACCTGGCAACTTGCTGGGTTATGGTACTTCCTCCCTGGACGATTTCGCCGGCCTGGATATTCTTCCAGAACGCCCTGAGGATGGCGGGGTAATCGAGGCCCTCATGCTGAAAAAAGCGGGCATCCTCCGCCGAAACAAAGGCCTGGAGGACGAATGGGGGGATTTCCTCAATGGGAACGACGATGCGTTTTTCCACAAAAAATTCCCCAATGAGCTCCCCCGTATCGGAATAGACAGTGCTGATTATAGGGGGGTTGTAATCCCTGAGGGAGTCGACCCGGGGGAGATTATGGGTGAAATAGATATAGATCCCCCAGGCAGCGAGGCCCAGCATGACGAAAAAGACCGCCAGGGAAGTAAGAAAGACTTTAATAAACCGTCTCTTGCGCACTCGCATGTATATAATGTAAGGGAAAAAGAATCTCCCGTCAATATAAAAACCGCTGGAGTTTCCGGAGTTTCTGGGGACTGGCAGTGGCGATGCGATGGCAGAAGGATAAAGCCGAGCTATCTCCCCAAATGATGGTCAAACATTGTTACTGAGCGACAAAAAATGTCCATGGGCTGGCCGAAAAAGGTTGACAATGATTCTAATAAATACTATAAGGGAAAAAGGATTGGCAAAAATACCTTATATTTTCAATACATTATCGCCTGCAACCGGAGGGGAAGGAACGAAAGGGATTTGGCATGGATTATGCTGTATTGAAAGATCCAGCACATAGAAAAAACCATAAGGAGAGGAGGTGGAAACTTCTCTGGGGCCAGGGGAAAGATAAATCACATT
>DAOVGJ010000059.1 GCA_030672465.1 Pseudomonadota bacterium
CTCTAAGTCTCTGCCATAGACAAGGATCCCTAAATCAGCGGTATGATCCAGAAGCCTGAACTTTTTCCCTCTGCCCAATGGATTTTCCCTATCCTTCAACGCTTAAAAAAATTGTATATCTACCCCTGACCCATGTCAATCTTCATTGGATCTGGAGTTTCCCAATTCGATGCTTGTAAAATTTCAACTCAATAGATGGATAGCCTCATTTTTTCACTTTATTGCCCACTTCCCCTCTCTTTCTAAATGCTCCCTCGAACTCGTTCACCACCTTCTCCCCCAGGGCCTTAAATTCCTCCGGGACCATGATAGCGGCCCACCCCTTCTGGGGAATGTAGAGACCATCATAGGCTGTATCGGAGAATCCTTTCACCATTACTGGAATTCCCTCCTCCTGCAAGGCCTGAGAGACCAAATCGGCTTCAAATTTATTCTCCACAACAATGATCTTGATGAAATTCCCCAAGAATCGAACTCCTCATGCTCCCCTGTTCAATGGGGAGAATCTTAGACCTATAGCATCAACCCACGCTGCTTATGGAACGAAGCCCAATCTGAAATAGTATACCTGTAATATTAACAAATGCAAAATTCAACCCGAAAACATTTTTAGGTTGAAACGTCCTACTGATATTCGTATAATCAAGCCTAATATCCATCTTGTTGTAGGTCGTATTGAGGGGAAAAGATGCCGAGAACTAAGGAATCCTTTGAATCGAGGATGAAGAAATTACGGTTGAAAAAGGGCTTATCCTTGAAACAACTGGCCAATGAAACCGGATACAGTTCCCAATATCTCGAGAAGATCGAAAAGGGAGGCGTAATTCCTCCGGTTTCAGCCATTATTCAGATCGCAAAGGCACTCTCCGTGGAATCGGGTACCTTCCTTTCGGCTGAGCAACAGAAAGCCTCCGAAGAGAGGAGGAGAAAGAGCTTCTTGGTCCGGACCGAGGCCTACGCCTATCAAACCCTTACTCCAGGGGCCGAAACCAAACACTTAAAGGCATTCCTCGTATCCGTAGATCCCCAGAAAGAACACAAGGGCGTCGACTACCACCACGAAGGCGAGGAGTTCATCTACGTATTGGAGGGGAACGTGGAGATGGTGGTTGGAGAGGAACGAAATATCCTCACGACGGGCCAAAGCCTCCATTTCAATTCAGCCATCAGCCACAAACTGAGGAACTTGGGTGAAAAACCGGCCAAATTCATCGCCGTAATCTACACGCCTTAAACACATCGGCCCGTGTCTCGTGGAGTCTATTCAATTTTCTCAGGGCTGAGATCCCGCTTCCCCAAGGATCTCTCGTACCTTTGCCTTTAACTCTCCTAAATCGGCCGATTTAACCACGTACGCATCGGCACCCCAGCTCATGAAGTCGTCCTTGTAACTCGAATAGGCGGTATTCAAAATGATGGGGACATCCCTATGTTCTCTTATGATCCTGCCGAGGGTCTCCATGCCATCCATCACGGGCATAACGATATCCAGAATGATCAAGTCTGGTTTCGCCATATCCAGCTTCTTCAAGGCCTCCCTACCATTAGCAGCCAGTATTACCTCGTACCCGGCTTCGGCCAACTCATCGTGGTACAAAAGCCGCTGGCTATCATCGTCCTCAACCACCAATATCTTCTTCACGGGCAGCTCCCCTAAAAGGAAACACTCCTTTCCCTATTTGATATCATACGTCGCACATAAAATCAAGTCAAAACATTGTTTTGGCAAGCTCCTCCAATTTACTTGCCTTTCATTAGTCACAATGTTTTCTTAGGTTGGAGGCATGTACCTGAGAGTTGTTTTAAGGGAATCAATTTCCTATAATCGCTTAATCATTGACATTCGATGGGGCCGATGTGGCGATTTATGCGAAAAAGCAGACATGATGGCCGTCGGATCCCAATCCCTTGTTCACCGGACCATATGGGTATTACGCCATGTCATTTCGGAATCAATGCATTCTCTGGTTAATCCTGTTTGCCGTCATTGATGCCATCATCCCTATCCCCTTCGCCGAAATCTTCCTCCTGTATGTCCTTATGAAGAAGCCGGATTGGTTTAGGGAAATGGTTGACAGGGTCTATAGCGGGATATAAGTCGAGTTCGGCTCAATTTACGGGGCGAATGCCGGTCTTGGCCCTCACTTCATCCATCACCTCGACGGCGATCTCCCTGCATCGCCTCGCGCTCTTTTCCAGGGCCTCCTTTACGTAATCGACATTTTCTCGAAGCTCCCTTACCCTGCTCCGAATGGGGGCCAAATGGGCCATCATATCATCATAGAGGATCCTTTTATGGTCCACACACCCTATGGCTGCCTCTCGGCAATCCCGGTCTATGGCTTCTAGGTCTTCCCGGCTCTTGAATCCAGTATGGATGGTAAAGATGTTGCACCGATCCGGGTTTCCCGGATCGGTCCGACGTTTTCGGGCTTCATCGGTCACCGCCGTTCGCAACTTCTCCCAGATTTCGTCCTCCGGTTCAGTCAATCCCACGTAGTTATTCATGCTTTTGGACATCTTCTTCTTTCCGTCAAGGCCGAGAATCCTGGGGGTATCCGGTGGGAGGACTTGCGGTTCCGGAAAGGTCTCGCCAAATCTCCTGTTGAATTTCCTGGCGATCTCCCGGGTGAGCTCCACATGTTGAAACTGATCTTCCCCGACGGGGACGAAATGGGCCTTGTAGAGGAGAATGTCCGCCGCCTGGAGAGCCGGATAGTCCAAAAGCCCAATATTAATATTGTGGCGATGCTGTTTCGACTTGTCCTTAAACTGCGTCATTCGCTCCAACTCTCCGATGGGTGTTATACAATTGAAAATCCAGGTCAGCTCCGTATGCTCCGGAACATGGGATTGTACAAATAGGGAGCATCTATCCGGATCCAATCCACAAGCGATGTTAATAATGGCCGTCTCCATGATCCGAGATTGCATCATCCCGGGGTCGAAGTCAATGGTAATGGCGTGATAATCGACGATACAGTAAATACAATCATAGTCATCGATCAAAGAGGCCCAGTTCTGGATAGCCCCGAGATAGTTACCGATATGGATTTCACCCGTCGGCTGAATCCCGCTAAAAATCCTCTTCATCTGTATTACCCCTAATACTTCGTGGATTCCAGGACATCATCCTCGTACATCTTCTCAAACTTTAACTTGTGTTTGGCTTCCTCTTGGGCCAACATCTGAAACAATTTTTTCAGGTCCGGATTCTCGCACATCTTGGCCGATCGGAGGTAGAAGTTGTGGGATTTCTCCTCGCTCTTTATGGCGTACCGGAGAATATCCGGATAATCCATATCCTTGCTATACGGAATGTCCTCCAAAAACTCGCTGATTTCCAAATCGGGCATTTCACTAAATTCGTAACTCCTCAGCTTCGTCATATCCAATTCTTCCAGCATTTTCTTATGCCCCAGTTCCTCCTCCGCTAGTTCTTTGAACATTTTATCCATACCCGGCTTGGCCCGCTCGCTGGCCATTTGATAGAACGTAGCGGCATCCGCCTCTTTTCTAATTGCCTCTTTGACAATATCCTCAAAAGTATCCGGCCTCATGTCGTGCTCCTTTCTCTCCAAATTGACCCCCGAAGGAAAACCTCCCGTTGAGCTCATCCCATCGGCCATGAACTCCGACTAAGGAAATATGAAAACCAAGGCCCCCTCCTCAACGTAGGGGAAAAATTCCTCTATATCTCGGTTGAAGAGGGAAATGCAGCCCTCCGTCCAATCGATTTTGGCACGATTGAGGGCCTCGGAATAAGTCCCGTGAATTCCTATCCCCCCTCCCAATCCGATACAACCGTCTTCCGTCAAGGGGATTAACCCCGCAGCGCAGGCCTCTCTGTGCCTTTGCACATCGTCCCAGGTCGGGTAATTGAGCAGGATAAACCTCGCCCACTCCTCATGGAACCTCTTCGACACAATTCGGAAGACCCCCTCAGGCGTGCATTTATCCCCCTCGTAAAGCTTTTGACCCTGTGGATTTTTCCCAAAAACCACGGGGTATGCCTTCACAAACTTCCCATCTAAATAGAAAAAGAGCGTTCGTTTCGACTTCATGACGACGATGCTACTAGCCCTCCAGGGGCTGATCCCCTTCTCCTCGCAGATCTCATAGATGGATTTGGTGTAACCATCGGATGAGC
Source organism: Pseudomonadota bacterium (assembly GCA_030672465.1). Lineage (GTDB taxonomy): Bacteria > Desulfobacterota > BSN033 > WVXP01. The sequence goes on from DAOVGJ010000059.1 coordinate 4,151, forward strand.
CAAGGACAATAAGGAAAAAAAACAGGGCAATGAAGAAGCGGCCTTTTCTCACCATGGCCTGCCTCGCAGATCTTACGATCCACCTCAGGGGGAAGGCCTTTTCCTATTTAAGAAAGCCCCATGCCCCTTTGGCAGTGTAACCATCGTATCTTACCCTTTGAATACCTTAAAACCCCTCTTCAATTTTCTTTCTTCGCTCCCTCTCCTCCTCCTCAAAAAATCTCTTTGTATCCTGCTCCTTTTGGAAGAGTTCAACCGTATCCACTGCGGCATATCTTATCTCCCCATCTTCCTCATAGTAGTAACCCTCCCTCCCCAAATCCCGGACTACCTTCCTTTGCTTATATTTCATCGTCTCGATGGTAAAATAGAAGAAAGGCTTACTGCGCAGGGTTTTTAAGATCTTTTTCTGGGAAATGATGGAATTTCCGGTGCCCGAAAGGGTTACCATCAACAGGTCATTATCCTTTTCGATTTTATCGGAAAGGGAAAAGAGATCCGTCGACCTTGAGACTTGAATTCTCTTGATGAGCCGAAATTCTCCTTGATATTTGCTGAAGACCTCCCACAGGACCTTCAATTGCCTCTCAAGCCTCTCGCGCTTTTCGATGGAGTCGAATCGACCCCAGTCGGCGATGAGCTGCTTCCCCTGGGCATCGAACTTCTCCTCATATTCCCCCCTCTTAGATCCCCAAGACGGGGTGGTGAGAAAAACGATGATGAAAACCAGGAGAAGAATGTGAATCCTATTCATCTCACCCCTTTGTTAAAACTATATCATAAATTCCCGGCCCATGGTGATATCTCGATAAGGGAATCTCCGAGAATTCGACCCGGGAACGACTCCCCAGCTCACATCAGTAGCCGGTACGTACCCGAGGGAAACTCATTAACCGTGATATAGGCCAAATAAAGGAGTTACTTGGGTGACCGGTCAATTCACATTTCCTTGGTTTCTTCCTTTAGGGCCCTTTTTAGTTGCCGGATCTCCTCTTGAATCTCCTCTCCCCCATCGCAGTATTGTGAGGCCTTCCTGAGGTGGACCAAGGCGTATTTGACCTCCCCCCGTTTTTTAAAGTAAGTGCTGAAATTTCGGTGAGAATTGCATCGATCACCCCTTTTGCCGTAAACCATTGCCAGGCTGTAATACAGGTCGACAAAGTCTGGATTAATCTCCTTTGCCCTCAAATAGGAATCGAGCGAGGCTTCCAAATCACCCTTCTCCTGATAGGCACGACCCATGTAATAGAGACTGAGAATATCTCGGGGATAAATAACCAGCGATTCCCGCAGGAGGGAAACCGCATCATCCAGCCTTCCGTTTAAGAAATAGCAGCTGCCCAGCTCCCGGAGGACCCCTCCATCCTGGGGAGATAAATGCCTCGCCCGCTCGAGCTCCCCAATGGCGAGATCGATCCTCCCCATTTTCTTGTAGGCCAAGGCGAGGCCGAAGAGGGCATCCAAATCAGTTGGCTTCCCCTTCAGAATGGATTGAAAATGTCTTGCCGCAGTTTGGGCTTCCCTCTCTTCCACAAAAAGTTTGGTCTGAATGCGCTTCAGGCCTTTTCCATTCTCCATAAAGCCTCTTGGAGGGGAATCCCGCAACCTCTCCATGAGATAGCTGATTCTTTCCTCGGTCCCCGGATGAGTCGAAAGGTAACTCGGAGGGGTTGCAGGGGAATGGAAGCTCATCCGATGCATTTTCTTCAAAAAAGATACCAACCCCCAACCATCATAGCCCGCTTTGGTAAGGTACTGAAATCCCAATTGGTCCGCCTCCCTTTCATCCTCGCGGCTATATTTCAACGCCAGGGCTTGGCTTGCAGCGACCGAGCCCGTCATCATCGCCCCTGCCGCCTTTCCCCCCATAATGACCCCGGCCAAGACTCCGGCAATGCTTAACAAACTCAATTTCTTCGACCTCTCAATCCTCTGGGCGATATGCCTGGCCTTGATATGGCCAATTTCGTGACTTACAACACCCGCCACCTCATCTTCCGAAGAGGCCATGATGATGAGCCCGCTGGCCAAGAAGATGTGCCCCCCCGGGATGGCAAAGGCGTTGGGATCGGGACTCTTCACCACATAGTATCGGAACTCGTAGGGAGTGTGACCAATCTCAGAAACGATCCGCTCCCCTATCCTATCCAGATATTGCTGAACGGTGGGATCCCGGATGATCTCCAATTCCTTCTCAATTTGAAGGACCAACCTCCGCCCCATCTCCTTTTCCTTCTCCACCGATAATGATGCATAGGCAATGGGTGAGATGCATTTCAATATGCACTCGACCCCTAAGAACAGCAAGAGGGCTGCCATAGTAATGCGCCACCGATGCCCTTTCTTCTTCACCGCCATTTTCCTATGAGGGGAAGCTCATTCTTTGATGAATGGTTTACGATGAGGCGGACGGTTTTATCTCCTCCGCCTTCTCTTCCTCAGGCACCTCCTCTTTTTTCCCGAAAATCCTCGCCAGGATGACCCCAATTTCAAATAGCCCAATGAGGGGACCCGCCATCATGAACTGCGTGACGACATCAGGAGGGGTTAGGATCGCCGCAGTAGCAAAAATCAACAAGATAACATATTTCCTCTGTCTGGAAAGGGTTTGGGGACTGACGATCCCGGCTTTGGACAAAAATACGATGAACAGGGGCAATTCAAATACAAATCCAAAGGCCAGCAAGAGCTTCGTGCTGAAAGAGAAGTATTCCTTAATGGCCAACATGGGTTGGATATTATAGGAGGCAAAGCCCAGGAGGAACTTAAACCCTAAGGGACAAACGATGTAGTATCCGAAGGACGTCCCGAGCAAGAAGAGCAGCGACGAAAAGAATACGAAGGGAACAACGTACCTCCTTTCCTGGCTATAAAGGCCTGGGGCAACGAAGGCCCAAATTTCATAGAGGATGACGGGAGCGGAGAAAAAAATCCCGGCTACGAGGGAAACCTTTAGATAGACGAAAAAGGGCTCCGGGACCCCGGTGAAGATCAGGGTACCCTTCTCCCCCATCGCCCTCAAGAGGGGACGTACTAAAACCTGAAATAACTCCTCCTTAAAGAAGTAGGAGCCTATGAACCCGATGCCGACCGCAATTAGGCATTTGATTAACCGGTTCCTCAATTGCCCCAGATGGGCGGTGAAGGACATCTTGGCTTCATTCATCAGGGGCCATTTCTCCTTTTTCCCCTTCCTTTTTCGCGGTCACCTTCGCCTCATCTGAGGTATCCGGCGAGGGAGCCACCTCCTCCCTCGATTCCTTTCCTGATTCACCAATCGGCTCATGCTCCTCTTCCAGTCCGAACTCCCCCTCCTCTTCGAAGTTCACCTCCTCCTTTATGGTCTCCGTAACGTCCTTCAGCTCCTTGGTTTCCTCCTCGAATTGTTCCTTGAGGTCGTTAGTGGCCCGCCGGAACTCCCGCATGGCCCTTCCCAAGCCCCGGGCTATCTCGGGAAGCTTTTTTGGCCCCAGGATGATGAGGGCAAGGCCCAAAATGACCAGAAGCTCAGGCATCCCTATGCCGAACATACGCCTGTCCTCCCTCTCGTCTCGTGGTAGACGAATTTATACCATACCCAATGCCATATTGCAATAACATACCTCCCGAGCCGGAATGCTTTCGGTGTTGAATTTTGAACAAGGGGGTGTTATATACCTAACTAAATCCATCCGGTACGGAAACGTGGTTTTCCTGCAACAAATCCGCTATGCTATTATACTCCTGCTGATCATTGTCATCACAGGGACTCTTGGATACGCCCTCATCGAAGAATGGCCCTTGCTCGACTCCCTTTACATGACCGTCATCACCATCACCACGGTGGGATATGGTGAGGTAGGGGAGTTGTCGGGAACCGGAAGGGTTTTTACCATTGGCCTGATTATCAGCAGCGTGGGCATCGTAGCTTACCTGGTAACCCTGATAGCCGGGGTCGTCGTAGAGGGGGAAATCAGAAAGCTCATGGGGAGGAAGAAATTGGAAAAGGCCATTCATAGGCTTAAGGACCACTATATCGTCTGCGGTTATGGGCGCATTGGCACCTACATCTGTAGAGAGTTCAGGGGCGCAGGTCTCCCCTTCGTGGTTATCGAGAAGGACGAGCATGTGATCCAGGGCATGGATGAAGAGGGATTGGTTTACATCAGGGGGGATGGTACCGATGAAAAAACCCTTATCGGTGCCGGCGTTGGAAGGGCAAAGGCCTTGATAACAGCAGTAGCCTCCGACGCCGAAAACTTGTACATAACCCTTACCGCCAGAGGATTAAACCCGAACCTCTATATCCTCAGCCGGGCCAGTGAGGAAAAGGCGGAGAGAAAATTGATCTCCGCGGGAGCCAACAAGGTCGTCTCCCCATACCTCATCGGGGCCCATCGGATGGCCATGGCCATAATAAGACCCGCCGTTGTTGAATTGATGGAGCTCGCCATGAAGCGGGAAAGCATACAGCTCCAAATGGAGGAGATTAAGGTCAACGATACGGCCAAACTTCCCGGGACCAGCCTGAGGGAATCGCGGATCCGAAGCCAATTGGACCTGATCGTTGTGGCCATAAAAAAGGAAGATGGAAACATGATCTTCAACCCGACCTTCAACACCGTCATCGAAAAGGGCGACACCCTGATAACCCTGGGGGAGAGGACGAACTTGGACAGGTTAGCAGAGCTCGTCAAATTCCAAGAAAAGAAGGGCGTTCCATAAAGGGGTTGAATCCACATGGTAAGAACGCAGATTTTTATCAACGTTCCCTATGAGATGTTATTGGCTCGGCTCGATTTTGCCATCCAAAACCGGTTGCTTCCCGAGATCTACTTCGACGGAAACGCCCTTGACACCGCTTGCCAGGAGGATATCGACCGCCTCGCCAAGACCCTGTCCGAACAGGAGATCGACGTCAACCTTCACGGTCCCTATATGGACCTCAGCCCAGGAGGGGTTGACGCAAAGGTGAAGGGGGTAAGCCTCGAAAGGATATGGAAAACCATGGAGTTGGCCGTTCTTTTCAGGCCGAAAACGGTCGTCTTCCACCCGGGGTTCGACCGGTGGCGCTTCGAGGGATACCATGACCTCTGGTTGAAAAATAGCGTCGAGGCTTGGAGGCCCATCGCGGGAAAAGCCGAGGAGATAGGCACCACCGTGGCTATTGAGAACGTCTTTGAGGAGGAACCCCAGACCTTGAGGAACCTCATCGAGGGGGTCAATTCCCCCAACTTCCGCTTTTGTTTTGATACGGGACACTATTTCGTATTCAGCAAGACCCCGTTGGATCTATGGTTCGATCTCCTGGGCGAATTTATCGCCGAAGTTCACCTCCACGACAACCACGGAACCAGGGATGACCACCTTCCCCTCGGCGATGGGAAGATGGATTTCGATGAGTTCTTCGACCTCCTTGGGCGAATTACCCCTGTCCCGATTTTCACCGTGGAACCCCACGAAGAGGCTCATCTATGGAGTAGTATCAGGGCGCTGGAAAAATATTTCTCATAACCCCTATCCGCTATGAGTTCAGCGGCAGGAGAATATCATGCCCCATCGCATTGAAATCGGTTTGAAAAACCAGATTCGCGATGCCCTTGGGGAAAAGCTCAAGAAGAGGATCCGAGAGGACCTGGACCTAGAGGTCCAATCCGTCAATACCATCTCAGTCTATACCATCGACGCCGACCTTTCCCCCGAGCAATTGGAAACGGTGGCAAGCGGTCCCTTCTCCGACCCCGTCACTCAAGCGTATGCCATCGATCGACCCCTGGCTCAGTCCTTCGATTGGCTTATCGAGGTGGGTTTTGGGCCCGGCGTGACGGACAATGTGGGGAAAACGGCCAGGGAGGCCACTGAACTGAGATTGGGCGTTAAACTGAAAGAAGAAGAGAGGGTCTATACCTCGATTCAGTACCTCATCAAAGGAAATTTGAAAAGGCCGGAGGTAGAAAAAATTTGTACCGGGATCCTGGTAAACCCATTGATCCAGCGCTTTGAGGTTATTCCCAACCACCTATGGAATGGGGAGCGGGGACTCGAGCCTCCTGTCCCCAGGGTGAAAATGGACGGTAAAATCCACGTACAGGAGATCGACCTCGACAGAGACGACCGAGCCTTGCTCGAGCTCAGTCACGAGAGGGTGATGGCCCTGACCCTCCCCGAGTTGAAGGCCATTCAGGCGTACCTGAAAAGGGAGTCGGTCTTGCGAGAACGGGGAGAATTCCACCTAGGGAGGAAAATCACCGACGTGGAGCTGGAGGCCTTGGCCCAGACGTGGTCGGAACACTGCAAACACAAGATCTTTAACGCCCTGATCGAGTATACCGACGAGCGGGGTGAAACGGAGGTCATCGATAGCCTCTTCAATACCCACATTAAGGGGGCCACGGAGAAGATCAGAAGGCGGAAAGGAAGGGAGGACCCCTGCGTATCCGTTTTCGACGATAACGCGGGGGTGATCAAATTCATTGACTCCTACAACCTGGTTTTCAAGGTGGAAACCCACAATACCCCTTCCGCCCTCGACCCATACGGGGGAGCTTTGACCGGTATCGTCGGCGTTAACCGGGACCCCTTCGGTACAGGAAAAGGGGCCAAGCTCATTTTCAACGTCGATACCTTCTGCTTCGCACCACCTCATTACTCCAAACCCCTCCCCCCGAGGCTCTTTCACCCCAGAAGGGTCTATGAAGGGGGGAGGGAAGGGGTGGAGCATGGAGGCAATAAAAGTGGTATTCCAACGGTTAATGGATGTGTGGTCTTCGACGATCGATATGCGGGCAAGCCGTTAGTCTATTGTGGGACAGGCGGAATCATGCCCAGCAAGATTCGAGGTGAGCCCAGCCATGTGAAAAATCCGGTGCCGGGCGATCTAATCGTCATGACCGGGGGACGAATCGGAAAGGACGGGATCCATGGAGCTACCTTCTCCTCCGAGGAGCTCCACGAAGAATCCCCAACCGCCGCCGTTCAAATTGGAGACCCCATTACCCAAAAGAAAATGACCGAATTTCTCCTGAAGGCCAGGGATTTGGGGTTATACCATTCCATCACCGACAACGGGGCCGGTGGTCTTTCATGCTCCGTGGGGGAGATGGCTCGCCACATCGGTGGCCAGCTCGAGCTGGAAAAGGCACCATTGAAGTATGCCGGGCTCAACCCATGGGAAATCTTACTGTCCGAGGCCCAGGAAAGGATGACCTTAGCCGTTCCCCCCTCAAAGATCGAACCCTTTCTCCAATTGGCCGAGAAGATGGATGTAGAGGCCACGGTTCTGGGAAAGTTCACCAACACCCGCAAGTTCCATATACTCTACAAGGGGAGGACCGTTGGATATCTGGATATGGATTTCCTGCACCAGGGAGTCCCCAAGATGAGGCTGAGGGCCAAATGGAAACCCAGGGTTTTCCCAGAGCCTCAATTGCCAATGCCTGAAGACCTCACGGAAACCCTCCAAGGGATGCTCTCCAGGTTCAACATTTGCAGCAAGGAATCCATCATCCGCCAATACGATCATGAGGTTCAAGGAGGGAGCGTGGTCAAACCCTTGGTGGGGAAGGAAAACGATGGGCCCAGCGATGCCGCGGTGATCAGGCCGATCTTGGATTCCTATGAAGGAGTCGTCGTCTCCAACGGCATATGCCCCAGGTACAGCGATATCGATACATACCATATGATGGCCTGCGCCATCGACGAGGCCATCCGTAATAACGTGGCCGTTGGGGGGAGCATCGGTCACATGGTAGGGCTCGACAATTTCTGCTGGCCTGATCCGGTCCAGTCGGAGAAGACTCCCGACGGGGAATATAAACTGGCTCAGCTCGTCCGTGCCAATAAGGCGCTCTATCACTATACCACCGCCTTCGGCGTCCCCTGTATCTCGGGCAAGGACAGCATGAAAAACGACTATCTCATCGGGAACACAAAAATCTCCATTCCCCCTACGGTGCTCTTCTCCGTGATGGCGAAAATCGATGATGTCCGGAAGGCGGTCACCATGGATGCTAAAAGGCCGGGGGATCTCGTCTATGTCCTCGGGGAGACCTTGAACGAACTGGGCGGATCCGAATACTATGCAATGAAGGGTTACATCGGAAACAAGGTTCCCAAGGTAGACGCCGGTGGGGCCAAAGAGTTATATCGAAGGCTGAATGAGGCCACCGAAAGGGGGCTCATCGCCTCGTGCCACGATTGCTCAGATGGAGGGCTCGGAGTTGCTTTAGCCGAGACTGCCTTTGCAGGAGGGTTGGGCATGGAGATCGACCTGGGGAAGGTGCCCGCAACCGGAGTGGATCGGGATGACGTGCTGCTCTTCTCAGAGACCCAATCTCGGTTCGTTGTTACCATATCTCCCCTTAAGAAAAATGCCTTCGAAGGGGTTTTCGTAGGTATGATTTACGGACTCCTGGGGGAGATTACTTCGGCCGCCGTATTCAGTGCCATCGGGCTCAAGGGGAGGGAAATCATTCGCGCGGATATCCAAGACCTAAAGGATGCCTGGCAGAGGCCATTGGGAGCTTAAGTGTTCGTTTCGCTCTTGTATTTTTCCAACATTCCACCATCTCACCGAATTCCACCACCATTTTCATTGCATATCTCTCAGAGTTGAATCTGAAATTTTCTGATTTCCCCTCCCTGCTTACCTTCAATGGTTACCCCACTTCTCCAGCAAATTTTCGCTCAGGAACAAGGGAACTCCCATGAAATTAGAAAGCTTCAGAGCAGAATACCTTTGATGCCGCGTGAAAGTGTGATACATTTTCCCCCTAGTATGGGATGCTCAAGGAATTCCGCTAGGAATGATGAGGGATGAGGCGCCGGTAGATGGCTGCCATGAAAAGAGACGGTTTGCCGAGGCTCGTCTTTGCCGATTGCAATGGAAGGATATATGATCATCCCTCCCTGGGGATGGTGGGAAGGTCGGGCCGCTCCTTTGTGCTCCCGGAAGAGGAAGAGCTCGTCCCTTTGCCCGAGGGAAGCCAGCTTTTTACCATGCCTGGCCGATTTCCCGTGGGGTGGGATGAAGGGGAGGGCAATTTCGTCGTTCTGGACGAAATGGAAGCTGGCCTCAAGGAGACACATTGTCTCGCCGTAGCTGCTTTTTTACCCCCGGGATATGTCCGTACGCTGCTTCCCGCCACTAAACTGCAAGGACAATGGCCGATATTGCCCCTTTGGGCCTATTGCAGCATAGGATGGAGAGATGGGAAATTTTGGATCACGGGGGTCCAGGTAGACCCCAATCCCCATTGGAACCCGATATTTTTCCAGGACGACCGGGAT
>DAOVGJ010000140.1 GCA_030672465.1 Pseudomonadota bacterium
TTCTTGATAACTATCTCTCCGTGCTCCAATGTGTTCACACTTTCACCTTTTGCCCTTCGGGCCTCGAATGATTCCAGCACTTCTTTCTCCCAGGTATCCGGCGCATTGGCGGGATTACGGACCTTGAGGCTCGTACGAGCAGCTCGCCAGCCGGTAGCTTTGGATTGTTGCGCCGCGATCTCTGGAGCTATTCTCTTGCACACCTCGATAGCATTTGCAGGCCCTCCATTCCTCATCGCTTTCATCAATTCAGCCTTGAGAGTCGACACGAACTCCATGGCAACCGCTCGACTGGAGCGGTTCGCTCCTCGATGTCATCCACCATTGCCAATCCCAGTTGATAACAAATCAATAAACACAACCCCAATATTTTCATCATCCTAGCTCCTCAATAAAAAAGATGTTGTTGCAAAAGAAAGGGATAACCGAATCAAGGCTCATCAGCCTAAGTGGCCGAATATTGGCCATATTTTAGCAAAGCTTCGTTCATGGCCATGACATTCTCCGGTTTGCAGTAAGACGTAAGGCCATTGGAGCTGGCGAGGATGTAGCCCCCGCCTACCCCAATCTCCTCAATCCGTTGCTTCACCTCGGCTTCGGTCTCCTCAGGAGTCCCAAGGGTGAGGGTATAATGGAGGTCGATATTTCCCATGAGACAAATGCGATGGCCATAATCTTTCTTCAACTGACCGATGTCCATGGCCCCGGGTTCTATGTTGGCCAAACCATTCATGCCCAAACTCAAAAGGTCCTCTATGATGGGCATGATGTTGCCATCGCTGTGGTAAATCCAGGGAATCTTGACACGCTCGGCAAATTTTCTCATCCGGGGAAGGAAGAACTCACGGATCATCTCCGGGGAGAACAGCGGTGCACTTTTCCAGGCCATATCTTCGGGAACAATCATGAAGTCAAATCCCAGGTTATTAACCTTCTCGGCGACTTGGCAACACCAGTCGTTGAATATATCGATGACCTGGAGGGCGAATTCCGGATTATCGAAAAGAGTCAGGCAGAAATGCTCGGTTCCCATGCTCAGGTAGGTATTGCTGATGCCCATCCGGCAGGTTACTCCGAGAGCTTTATCGCTTAGGGCTTCATCGTTCCGGTATCTACTGATAAATTCCTTAGCCGAGCCATAGAACGATTCGTCCTGAGGATCGGGAAGCTCTATCTTTTCCAGGTCGGCCTCGGTCTTGATTTGGCCGTCAGAGATCATGTCCATACCTTGGAAGGAACGACTCTTGACGAATCGCGGCGGAGCGATGCTGAAAATGAGGTTATCGAGCGCGATTACCTCCAAGACCCCCGGAGGAATGCGCAACCCAGGAGCTGAGAACCTTTGTGTTACCGTTGCCTTCTCAAAATCCCTTCGCCGAAGGAGTCTCTCCACGAGAGCGTTGTGCACGCTACTCTCAACCCATGGGACGCGGTCAGGCTTGCCAAGCTGGAGAGCTGTTAAAACTCGTTCTCTCGAGGTCACGTTTATACCCGATCTTTATGGCCGAGGTATGCCTCGTTGACGAACCCCAAAGGGCCAATTCACTCGTCCGGGCCGATGAAGCCGTGATACCGCCCCAGCCAATAGGCGATGAGATAATCGATACCAGCAAACCCCACGTTTCCCATATCTACCAGTTGTCCGGCGAGCCTCCTCGGGTCCCCTACCCAGAGCGAAGCACTACGGGGACGCTGGTAGAGCGGTGTCGCCCGCGTTGACTTTGGTCCGGGCTCGCGGGTGTTGAGTACCAAGACGACCTTGCTGTCCGGAAACTCTTTGATCGCCTCACGCCCCTTCGCCTTTCCCTCGTCACCATCCCCCACAACAGCAGCGTGTACAAAGCTGAAGAAAGCGTTGTGATCATTCTTAACCTGGGACCACGTGCGCCGAGCACCCTTCCGGACGTCTCGAATAACCCCTTGATCGTCCTCGAGGAGCAAAAGCGGGTAGAGAGCGAGATACGCCATGTTGGCGTTGTCGCGATTCCCCATACCCAGGGTGGAAAAGTACGTCCAACGAGCGATGCGCGGGTACCTATCCTGGACAAGCTGCTCGTAGAAATCGACGTACTTCTGCTCCCCGGTGCCCTCCGCCGCGACCTTGGCAATCGCTAGACAAATGAGGGCGTTTATGCCGTTGGGAAAAAACCCGAAACTCTTTCCGCGCAAATCGCCATACGTGGTCCGCTTCCCGTCCCAATCAATGATCTGGAGGTCATTCTCGATGAGATGATCCGCGATCTCTGCAGCGAGGGGGGCAACTTGGGATCGAATTTGGGGGTCGGACACTACGGCCAACGTCACCCCAAGCCCGTCAATGTAGCCCGCGTACTGGTCCTTGCTCACGTCCGAGCGCCAGAAGTATTCCGGGTGTTCTTGCGACTGATGCCAACGATCGTCGTCGGGTTTGACCGGGGAGAAATAACGCGCCAAAAGCCCCGGCTTTCCCGACACCTCGGCGTAAAGCTTCATGGCGCGAAGGGACAGCAAGACTTGTTCTCTGGCCTCCGGATCACCCGTTGACACAACGCGCAGAGCCTGGCTCGCCAGGTAGATGCCCAAGTGAAAACACCCGTCCGCCAAATTACCGTATCCCGGCAGCTCCTCGTGTCCCTCGCCCCACCGCCTGTACCGAATAAGACCGTCCTCCATCTGGTAGCGAGTCTCGAGCCGCTCCTGGTAACCCTGTGCCCTCTGCTTGAGGGAGAACGTCGGCGGGCTCGTGTCTTGCCAGTTCTCGATATCCGCGAGAGCTTTGTCATGGCGGAGGAAACATCCGGTAGCAGAGCTCAAGACGAGCAAGCACAGAAGCAAGCATAATAGTGCTTGGCAAAAATACCTCATACGACCGCGTTCCAGGCGGTAAAACCGCCCCCTACACTCACGTACGACTATCATTGCGGCACCTCTAACACGATTCATAGACTTAGTCCTCACCTATTTTTTTTGACAGCTAATAGAAGCTTCGTGTTGCTTTTTGTCCCTTCTCTACCGTGGCTCCACCCTCGGCATAGCTCGGTGATCATTCACCGTTCATCATCAACTCTGCGTGAGAACGGCTTGACAGTTGTCCCACAGTATTTTCCCTTGTCATAGTACTTGTAGTCCTCTCGACACGGATCGTATGACTCGCGAGCCCACTCCTCTCCCTGATAGACCTCGCGGATGAAATAGGTCTTGGCGGGGTACCGATCCGGGATATGTCCAAAATAAGGATGCAGTTGTCCGGCAGCTTTCCGCTTGGACCACTTCAGGTGGTCCAGGGCAAAAATAGCGACGGCCTCGCCAGTCCGGTCGGCGCCACCTTTACAATGGATGAGAATAGGACGAGGCAGGTCCTTGAAGGCTTTGAAGAGGCGGAGTAGATCATCTCTGTGGGGGAGGCGCCTTGCAGACATCGATATATCGACCAGCTCGAGTTTCAATTCTTCGGAGACCTCAACCTCCTCGTCGTACCAATCCTCACCTGGCTCCGCTCCCCGGAGATTGATAATGCTCTTGATACCGTACTCCTTGGCAATCATCCGAAGGTCAGTCCCCGTAGGCTGAGCAGACCGGTACATCACCTCATCCCTCACTGTATGGAGGTTGAGTGGATCATGGGTATAGCGCATGTGTTTTATCGTGGCGCAGGAAGTAAGGAGAAGGAATAGGAAAACGAACGCTAGAAGCCCTGGGTTAACGTCTTTCCATAACCTTTTAATCGATTCGGCTCTTGTCATAATCAGTTCCCTTATTCTTAGTATTTCATTGCTAACTCGTAATTAGCGGTTGTCCTAAAAATATCATAAATGAACATAAAATAAAAATTTTGGCTTGGGTGATTATTACGAATTATAGTTATCCCGAAATCCCTCATTGATTTGTTTAATAAAATCATACAATTAAATCGTACAAATCCGTATACTAAACTTTTAACATGGAAAATCTCTTTAATTTTTTGATTTCCTTGAAATATCTCTTATTTTCTCAAAATTTCAAAAAATCTTTCCGAGTTGGATTTGAAGGATTGGAAGCCGTACCCGATACAGGTTAGAGATTCGCCTCTTTGGGAAAAATTTTTGTTGACTACCTAAAATATTTTAGGTAGTATGCGCCCAAGGATAAAGTTCATGAAACCGAATCTAACCCCAAGGCAACAAGATATCTTAAAGATGATCCGAGCTTTTATTGCAAAAAATGGTTTTCCTCCCACTATTTTTGAAATCTGTGCTCACTTCAAATTTAAACCTTCTAGCTGCTTCGATCACCTTAAATCTCTCGAAAGAAAGGGGTATCTTGAAAGATCTTCCAAGGCACGCTCCATAAAATTGAAAGAGGAGGAGATTCATTCAATTAGACAAAATGGGATATCTGTTCCCATCGTGGGTAAAGTGAAGGCTGGTATCCCTATTTTGGCAACGGAAAATATAGAGGGATTCGTCTCACTGGACCCTTTTTGGACTAAAGATCAGGATATTTTCTTGCTGCGTGTTTCAGGAAACAGTATGCAGGGGGCCGGAATCCTCGATGGTGATCTTGCCTTGATTCGAATCCAAAAAATGGCAGAAGAAGGGGAAATAGTTGTGGCACTTATTGACAACGAGGCTACCCTTAAACGGTTTTACCGGAAAAAAGGGAAAGTATGGCTCAAATCGGAGAACCCTTTACATAAATCAGTTTGGGTGAAAGATGGCTCCTTTCAACTGATTGGGAAATTGATCGGTATCTTCAGGAAAATATGAGAGGGTGTTAAGATGAGGGAGGAGATCCGTACATACAATCCAAATAAAAAGAAAATCATCGTACGGGAGAGGAAGAGCCCCTTCGTCAGGTTATTCAACAAAACTCCTCAAGAGGTACTCTGTCCCCATTTTTACGAGTTGATTCTCTCCAATGGATGCCCTTTCGATTGTTCCTATTGTTATCTCCAACTCACTTTTCGAGGACGAACCCAACCCACCCTCTTCTGCAATCCCTGGTACACGGTTCAGAGGGAATTAGACCCCCTCGGGTCAGGGATTTTTTCCACAGGGGAACTGGCGGATAGCCTCGCGATTATTCCACCCTTATTAGAACCCGCTCTTGAGTATTTTCCCAAACAGAGCAAGAAATACCTTCTCCTACTCACCAAAAGCACAAATATTGAGTTTCTTCTGAACAGGGACCCGGACCCGCA
>DAOVGJ010000097.1 GCA_030672465.1 Pseudomonadota bacterium
GCGGTGGGCCTCCTTTCCACACATTATCACCGTGTTAGTCGAGGAAAAGGGCCAAACGAGGGGGTTCGCTATGATCAATACGTTGCTCGGGGCTCAGAATTTGCCCAAGGGTGAATTGGTGGCCATTGCCGTCGTACCTGAATGTCAGGGGAGAGGAATTGGAGAGAGGCTGCTTAGATATATGGAGGGCTTGGCCCGAGATCTCGGAATCGAGGAGATGCTCATCCATACCGCCGCGATCAATAAGGCGGCGCATCGATTTTTTGCGAAAAATGGATTTATCCAGAGGGGGTTGGTCGACTGCTACTATCCCATGGGCCAGAAGGCCCTGGAGATGTCGAAAACACTTCCGATGACCCCTTAGGTCATGATGAAAAAGGGGAGAAAAAACCTCTTTCCTCCCCTACTCTTTCGATGGTGCCGAAGGCGGGACTCGAACCCGCACGGGTATTCCCCACCACCCCCTCAAGATGGCGTGTCTACCAAATTCCACCACTTCGGCATTCTCGCGAATCCATTTCCGTTTCCTCTAGACGTGATGACAAATCCCCATTTCTCCGGTTATTTCCCATATGTCATTTCATCATTTCTGCCCGGGTTTCTCGGATGGCAGCTCAGCTCCCGGTTTCTGCTCCTCCGCTCCAGGGGCTGGTTGAGGCTCATCCAACGGCACGGTTTCCGTCACCTCTGTCCTGGTTTCCTCCAAAACCGTAGATGCCCTTCGAGTCGACAACATGGTGAGAAAGATAGAGGTCATCATGAACAGGATAGCAGCCACCGTGGTGATTTTGGTTAAAAAGCCCGCTGCGCCTGGACTGCCGAAGATGGTTTGGCTGGCACCGCCAAAGGCGGCACCCATTGAAGCGCCCTTCCCTGCCTGCAGGAGTACGATGAGAATCAAGGCCACACAAACTAAGATATGGAGGAAAGAAATTCCGGTAATCATTATGAGACCCTCAACGAAATAATATTAGTTTAACCTTATATTTTATCACATCTTACTATACTTGACAATTCTTGAAAAGGAATCCGCTTTGAGGCTCGCCCCTCCCACTAGGGCCCCATCGATATTCGGTTGCGCCATGAGATCGGAGATATTGTCCGAATTCACACTCCCCCCATATTGAATTCTCACCCCTTGGGATACTTGTCGATGGGTTATCCCTTCCAGTTGTTCCCGAATGAACGCATGGACCTCTTCGGCCTGTTGGGGGGTAGCTGTCTTCCCCGTTCCAATGGCCCAAATGGGCTCGTACGCGAGGGTTATCCTCTCCATCTCTTCCCGGGAGAATCCTTCCAGACATTGGATAATTTGGATCTTGATCACGTCAAAGGTTTTTCCGGTCTCCCATTCCTCAAGGGCCTCCCCTACGCATATGATGGGATGTAAACCCAGGGTAAACGACGCTTTGATCTTTTTATGTACCGACTCATTGGTCTCACCGAAGTACTGTCTCCGTTCGGAGTGGCCGATGATCACATATCGGCATCCCACATCCTTCAGCATGATGGGCGATATCTCCCCAGTAAAGGCGCCGCTCGCTTCCCAAAAGACATCCTGGGCGGCCAGCTCGATATTGCTCCCCTCGATCTCCCGAGATACGGCTTGCAATGCCGTAAAGGTTGGCGCGATAACGATGTCGATTTCCCTTACATTGGCCACCAAGGCCTTTAATTGGCGGACGAAATCAACGGCCTCGGAGACAGTCTTGTTCATCTTCCAGTTGCCCGCTATAATTGGTCTACGCATATCCCATCCCCATCTCTACCGGTCTTCTCCCTTCTCCGTGAGTGTCTCAATTCCTGGGAGACTCTTCCCCTCCAAGAATTCAAGGCCACGTTAAAACCTCATCCTATTTCGAGATAAAAACAAGGAACTCCCCCATTCTTTTGGAGAAACCCCATTCATTATCATACCAAGAAATTACTTTAACCATTTTTCCACCGATTACCTTAGTGGAGAGTCCATCCACGGTTGAGGAATGGGGGTCCCCATTGAAATCGATGGAAACGAGGGGTTCCTCAGAGTAGTACAATATTCCCCTCATCTCACCCTGTGCATATCGTTGGAAGGTTGTATTCACCTCTTCAACCGTCGTCTCCTTCTTTAGTCGGGCGACCAAATCGACAACGGAGACATTGGGTGTCGGGACACGAATAGCCATGCCATCCATTTTCCCCTTCAATTCGGGAATAACCAAGGATAAGGCTGTTGCCGCTCCCGTGGTGGTTGGGATCATGGACATGGCCGCTGCACGGGCTCTCCGGAGATCAGAATGCGGGAAATCCAGTATTACCTGGTCGTTGGTGTATGAATGGATTGTCGTCATGAGAGCATATTCTATGCCGAACTCATCGGAGAGAATTTTGGCGATGGGTGCCAAACAATTGGTCGTACACGAGCCCAGGGAAAGGATATGATGATTCGCGGGGTCATAATCGCCTTCATTTACACCCAAGACTATGGTTACATCTGGATCCTTAGCCGGGGCAGAAATGACAACCCTTTTCGCCCCCGCCTCCAGGTGCTTGGATGCGCTTGCGCTATCTCGGAATCGCCCAGTACTTTCCACGACGACATCTACTCCAAGCTTTTCCCAGGGTAGCTGACCTGGATCCCGGATGGCCGTGATTCCGATTCTGTTCCCGTTTACGATGATGAAATCCTCCCCTGCCTCAACCTTGCCATGGAATCTTCCATGGATGGAGTCATATTTCATAAGGTGAGCAAGGGTCCTTGCATCAGTTAGATCGTTGACGGCGACAAACTCCAACTCCTTCTGATCGAGGGAAGCCCTCAAGACATTTCTTCCAATTCTCCCAAAACCGTTTATCCCTACCCTAATTGCCATATTTTCCTCCTCCTTCGACCGAAATAGGCCAGTCCGTACGCGAGCACCTAATATATATAATTTTTCTCCTTTCCCCGTCAACCCCTTTTCGGGCGTATTCTCCCTGAGACTTGGACGCTATTTTTCATAAGCGAACACAATTGTCCCTTCGCTCTATGCTTCGGGGTCTGTTACCCCTCAGCAGGTCAAGGTTGAGAGGTTGGAGGTTAAGGAAAAACCAAGGGCTGGTCTTTCCCTTTCCTTCGGCTCCGCCCCTCGGTCTGAGCTCAGGGTCGAAGACTCAGGACAAGCTCTGCTCACCCTCGACGGGTACCCTACTTCTCCAGCACATTACGCCCATGGACAATGGTGTTTCCTCGAAACTCAGGAATCTCCAATCCCCACCTTCGTTGACAAAGGGTGATATGGAGATTATAATGAAATTGAGTGCTTTTCTTTTGGATCTATGGCATCAGAGAAGGGTTTTTAGGCGTGACTTCTAGGATGAAAGATTTAGAAATCGTGGAGATGGTAAAAGGGTTCTTGAAATCGGCGCTCATTTTTGCCGCTGTGGAGAAAGAATACCATCA
>DAOVGJ010000003.1 GCA_030672465.1 Pseudomonadota bacterium
TGATGAGGAGATAAAGGCGATAGCCGTTGAGAAGTTAAGGCTCTTGGGATTGAGGCATGTTGAAGGCCTCATGCCCTCGGAGTTGAGCGGAGGGATGAGAAAGAGGGTGAGCCTGGCGAGGGCCATTGCCATGGAACCGGAAATACTGCTCTACGACGAGCCCACGACGGGCCTCGATCCCATTATGGCCGATGCTATCAACGACTTGATTGTCCAGATGCGGAGGAAGCTCGAGATTACCTCCATCGCCATTACCCACGATATGGTCAGCGCTTACAAGATCGCCGATCGAATCGCCATGTTATATGAGGGGAGGATTATTGAAGTCGGGACTCCGCAACAGATCAGGGGATCGAGCAACGCAGTAGTCCAACAATTCATTCAGGGAAAGGCCGAAGGACCGATTAGGGTAAGGTGATGACCTTTGGAGGAGGTTGGGAATGAAAAAAATGGGGACGGAAACTAAGGTCGGTATCTTTGTGTTTTTGGGCATCATCGTCTTGGTCTTTATGACGGTAACTGTGGGAAAGTTTCACCTGGGGAAGGAGGCGGGCTACAGGGTTTATGTCCTCTTTGATTCCGCTGCGGGGGTGGACCGGAACTCGCCCGTACGGATAGCCGGCGTTCATGTTGGCACGGTGGAGAGGATTTCCCTGGAACGGGGAAAGGCCAGGGTGGCCCTTCGAATCCCCCCCACTGTCCAACTATATGAGGATGCGAGGGCCTATTTGAGGTCGGAGGGGTTATTGGGGGAGAGATATATCGAAATCTCCCCGGGATCCGAGGAGAAGCCGAGATTAAGTGAGGAGGGGTTGATACAACAGGGGGCCTCTCCTGTCAGCCTCGACCAGGTTCTCTCCCGTCTAAGCGGCATTGGGGAGAATATGGAGGCGGTCCTTGTGCCTCTCGGTCAAATCCTGAGGGGGATTGAACCCGAAAAGGTGGGACATGTGGTATCAAATTTCGAGACCTTTTCCCGGGATTTGCCACTCCTGGTGGCCGATGCGAGGGAGACTCTGGGCAATTTTAAGAACATCAGCACCAAGTTGGAGAGGGGAGAGGGGACCCTTGGGAAGCTCATCAATGATGAGGAGGCTTACCGGGACCTCAAGAGGACGCTGGTGGCCTTGAGGGATGTGGCCGAGAAGGTTCAGAGGGGGGAGGGGATCCTTGGCAAGCTCATCAGCGACGAGGAGGCCTACCGGGACCTCAAGAAGACGCTGGTAGCAGTGAGAGATGTGGCCGAGAAGGTTCAGAGGGGAGAGGGGACCCTTGGGAAGCTCATCAATGACGACGAGGCTTATCGGGACGTCAGGAGGACGCTGGTGGCCTTGAGGGATGTGGCCGAGAAGGTGCAGAGGGGGGAGGGGACCCTTGGCAAACTCATCAATGACGACGGGGCTTACCGAGATGCCAGGGCCACCTTGGCCAGCCTGCGGCACTTGTCGGAGAAGCTGGAAAGAGGAGAGGGGGTTTTGGGGAGACTGATAACGGACGATCAACTGGGCCAGGAGGTGGAGAAAACCATCAGGAGGGTTCAAGAGGCCGCGGAGGGGGTGCGGGAGCAGAACCCGGTCACGGCATTGGGAATCCTCCTGGGCTTGATTTTCTGAAGGTGGTCCCCGAAGGGAGGAAAGGAGAAGCCGGGAACAGGTGAAACATCGTGCAGAAGGAGTGGAGGGGAGGAATGTGGTTCTCGCGGGGATTGTCCTCTTTTTCGTCCTTTCGGCCTCCAGTGCGGGTCTCTGCGCCGAAGAGAAGGGTTTTACCCTTAACCTGTGGCCTTTGTTTACGTATCAGAGGGACTCGGAAGGGTCCAGGAGTAAGCTGAGAATATTGGGCCCGTTGATCTATCGGAGGAAAGGGTCCGAACAAGCGGAGTTTGCCCTTCGCCCCTTGTTTTATTGGATAAAAAATGGTAGAGAGAATTCCCTGACCGTTGAATATCTCTATCCCCTCGGTAAGTACAGGAAGGAGGGGGGATATTCCAAGAACTACATTGTACCCTTCACTAAGTTCAGGGGGGAGCAAGGGGAAGAGAGGAGGGAGAGTTATTTTTCCCTCTTCCTCTACTTTCGTGGGCAAGCGGAGGAGGGCGAGCGATACTGGGGGGTATTTCCCCTCTACGGGCATCTGGTGAATCGATTTGGCCGGGATCGGATCCGTTTCTACCTCTGGCCCATCTATTCGGATGTGAGCGACGAAGGGGCATATACCTGGACTTTCCTGTGGCCTATCCTCTCGGGAACGAGGGGCGGGGGGAAGAAGGCGTTTCGCGTTTGGCCCTTGGGGGGTTACAAGGAAGAGGAGGGAATTTCCAGGACCGATTTTATCCTCTGGCCGTTTTTCATCAAATCGATGAGGGATTTGGATACAGACGATCCCGAAAGGGGATACTTCCTGTTCCCCCTCTACCGGGGTGTGCGGTCGAGAAGGACAAGGCAGGTAACGGTATTGTGGCCGTTTTTTTCCTACGGTGTCGATGAGCGAAATCGATATAAGCGATGGGATGTACCCTGGCCGTTCATCTCGTTTAGCCGTGGGGAGAAGCTGAGGAGGGATTTAATTTTCCCCCTCTACTATGACAAAGAGGCGCCCGGCGATCGGACCCGCTGGATCTTATGGCCCTTCTATCAATGTTGGGACGACCAATTCGGGAATCAGAGGGAGGTGGTTCAGCGGTATCTCCTCCTCAATCGAATCAAGACCGTATTCGACGATAAGGGGGAGGTGATATCGAAACAGGTATCGATTTGGCCTTTCTTCAGGTATTCCAGGGAGGGAGATGAGGTAAGATTATATCTTTTCAACCTCATTCCCCTGAGGTATGAGGGGTTTGAAAGGAACTGGGCTCCCCTCTATACGGTATTCCGCTACGAACGCAGCGCTTCGCGGAAGAAATGGGATATCCTCTGGGGTTTATATGAAAGGGGAGATCCATGGGAATAATCAATCAGAGGCGGATCCCTCGAAAGGATAGGCAATGGGGATGAGGGCGAAATGAAAGGAAGGATGCAATTTCCGTATTACGGCGGAGGGTGGATTCGGAAATGAAGAGGATAGCCATACGGGGGACGGGTTCATATCTGCCCACAAAAGTGATGACCAATTCTGACCTCGAAAAGATCCTGGACACCAATGATGAATGGATTTACAAAAGGACTGGAATCAGGGAAAGGCGGATCGCCACCCGGGATGAGGATGCTTCGGATTTAGCCAAGGAGGCATCCCTCAAAGCAATGGAAATGGGCGGAGTTTCCGCTGAAGACCTGGATCTCATCATTATGGCAACGATGACACCGGATACAGCATGTCCAGCGGGATCCAACTGGCTAGAGGCAAAATTGGGGGCACATCGGGCCGTATCATTTGATGTCTTGGCGGCCTGTTCCGGATTTATCTTTGCCCTATCGGTGGCCGAACAGTATTTGCGGAGGGGAACGTACAGAAATGCCCTCGTGGTTGCCTCCGAGATCATGAGCCGAACCCTCGATTGGACGGATAGGGAGAGCTGCATCCTCTGGGGGGATGGAGCAGGAGCCGCAGTATTGGAGGCGACTGATTCCGGTGAAGATGTCCACGAGATCTTATCGATTCACATCCATTCCGATGGCGCAGGAGGGGAAAATCTCCTGTTGCCAGGTGGAGGTTCGAAGACAACTCCCATCTCCTACGAGAGCGTGGACAGGAAACTCCACTATTTGAGGATGATCAAGGCCAACGAGTCGGTTCGAGTTGCCGTAAAGTGTTTCTCCGAGGCATGTGAGGAAGCCGTGTCATTCAATGGCTATAGCGTCTCCGATCTTAAATGGATCATCCCCCATCAAGCAAACCTCAGAATCCTCCAGGCGATGGCGAAGCGCTTGAATGTCCCCATGGAGAGGGTTTGTTTGACCATCGATAAATTCGCCAATATCTCTTCGGCCACCGTTCCCATTACCCTCGATTCAGCCGTACGAGATGGAAGTATACAAGCCGGAGACCTGATTTGCCTTACGGCCTTTGGGGGCGGTCTCACCTGGGCGAGCTCATTGATCCGATGGTAAAAGGGGGGCAGCCCCTTTGATCCCCGGTCAGCGCGACGAGGGACTCAGTTTAAGGGTTTTATGAAAGATGTTTGATGACCGCGTAAACCCCCGGGATATTTCCGACGAATGCGTCCAAGGGATCAAAAAACGCCGAGTCGATGCGTATGAGATCTATCTCTCCCAATCCGTCTCAACAAGCATCGAAGTGCGGGATGGGGAGTTGGAGTCCTTTAAGAGAGCCCAATCCATGGGGCTTGGACTCCGGATTATCAAGAACCAGAGGCTCGGCTTCTCCTATTGCAGCAGCTTCGATGTGCCCGATATCGCGAGGATGATTGGAGCCGCCGTAGATGGAGC
>DAOVGJ010000034.1 GCA_030672465.1 Pseudomonadota bacterium
AAAATTTGGTTTTTATATCTTTGGTAATAGATTGATCGCATCATGAAGGTGTTGGATTTCCTCCGCGGTCGGAGAAGCAACGTAGGTCAAGCCCCATGCAAGTACAGCAGGATGTACGCCCGTTATTTTCATGATTTCCCATTTGGTTGCCTGCGTGGTATCTTGGTCAGGGTGATCGAAATTCCAATTGTGCTGGCATTTATCCGAAGAGCTTCTCATTGCCGGTCTTCGATAGAGACCTCCCGGCCCAGCAGGCACTTGGCATTCGGTCTAGATGAACGAGTATAATCCATGCGAAGACGGGTGAATCGGTGACCGGCGTTTTCGTTTTTGCCACGCCAGATGGATAGCAAAATGAATGCCAAAATCCCGTCAGAGAGGGGCACCCCGATAAACCAATGAAATTATAGTCGGAATAAAGAACTGGAGATCCGAGGGGGGTGGAGTAGCCAGAAATGGGTTGAAAAAAGTATACGAAAATCGATCAATTTTGACCTTTTTGCATATTTGCTTCCCCAGGGGCTGCCCAAAGAGGGAAAAGGAAAAGGGAGGTTCATCTGAGGAGGATTAGATAAATGTGGTTGGCGAAAACGGTGAGGTAAAAGAAGAAGATGGCTATGATGGTAGTTCGGGCGATGAGCAGATTCTTGTAAATGCAGAGGAGGATAAGGCTCAGCACGGTTAAGACATATTTTATGATGAAGAAGTGGATGTTTCCATAGCCAATGAGGAAATTCATGAAGGGGTTGATTTCCCGGGCTCCTTTCTCAATGTGGAAGATGGTGAAGTAGGCATCGAAAATGGAAAGCAGGATAATGAGGAGGAGGAAAAGGAAGAGGTAATGGCCATAAAGGTCGACATATATGTGGGTTTTTTGATCCGTTTTCCTCCGAACAAATCGACGGCGACCGAAGAGTATATATCTGCTGAATGGTTTCGTCGGCTTTTGCCGTCGATCCGTTAATACTCGCCTATCCTTTTCCGATCGGACCATTATTTACCTCCAGAAGTTTTTTCGCAAAAACGATTCCAGCAAACCAAAGAAAGCCTCCAAAACCATTACGATTAAGGCTCCATGCGTAGATCGGTAATTTTATTGTTTGAGCCCATGGCCCATCACTGCATCCCCTTAGATCATGGTCCGTTGAAATTCATCCACCCCGCAGAGATCGATATCAATGCTTTTGGCCAGATCATAGATGCACGAGTGAGGGTCCTTAATCCCTTCAAGGCAGAAAAGCTGGCGTTTGTAGCGTTCCCCCACGTCAGTCCTTTCAATCGTATCCAGAAGGCACCCTCTATCGCAGGCAAAACACTTCTCCAGTTGATACGGAATGGGGCTTGCGGTTCGAGCGGCTACGAGGGCTTTATCCCATGACCAGGTCTCTCCCTCACCTCTCTCATCGATCTCGATTCGATTTGGCCTCTTAAGGATCACACGGCCCCGATCGACTGAAACCCGTGCATAGAGGTCAACCTTATCCCCTTTCGAAAACCGATATTTCGCCTGTAAACCCTTGCTAATGGTTAAATAGCAGAGGTCCTCGAACTTCACGAGATCGAAGAACGCCTCACGGAAAATGAGAACGAATCCGTTAAGTTCGATACGGCCCCTTTTCCCTTGAATAACGTGTCTCATCTTAGGCTTGACGGAATAGATTGTTCCGGAAAGATTTACCTCCGTTCCTTTCAGGCTGCCCAACCAGGTTTCAAATTCCCCTAGGTCCCTCATGAATTTCGAAAACTCCTCATCCGAAAGGATAACCTCTGGACAATTCATTACCTTTTCGTCATAGAATTCCTTGCAACCGAAACATTTCCTTCCCACATGCTTGAATTTCCGTGGGCAGCTCCGCCCCTTATTCAATTTCCTGCACCTCCAATTGAAATAGATGCAGCCACGGGGATAACAGCCTTTCTCCTTCAGGACATGAAATACCGAGACCTTGTTTTCAAATCGGGCATGGGCCTGTTGGACGCATTTGAATACATCATGCCTCTTGTAATGATTGATTGTGGTTCGTACCATCTCCAGGTGTCCGGTAAGCAATTTCACTGCTCAGCTCCCTTTCCCCATGTGATGCGGGGATTTTTCAATATGGACGAACAGGGTTGTCTATTCTTTCAATTTTACAGTATTTTTAAGGGGAATGGGATGCCTTTATGGGTTTTGTCCATTGAGGGGCTTGATAATTTTTTCAGATGGAGACCTTCAGCTCAGTCCATGATCGAACACCATTGACCCTTTCGGGACTCGCAGGCTTCGTCGTGAGTCTTCGACCCTGAGCTCCATTCGGCCCGAGCTCATGGCCGAGGGCAGACCGAAGGGCTCAGCCGAACGGCGGGGAATACCTACCCTTCCAGCCTAATTTAGGTACTGCCGTTATGCGGTGCCGTAGTGCTGCGGTTTGAAGGATAGAATTACGCTCATGGACAACGGTGTTCTCCAGAAATTTAGGAAAATTTCCGTTTTTCAGGGATTGATGGATTCCTAAATTTGGGTTTATAAATAAGGATTGTAATTTCGTTTCAGGTGAAATAGGGATAAGGGCAGAGAATAGGGGAGGGGTATTGAGATCAGTATTCATCCATTCCCATGAGGTCGCCAAATTCGATTTTGGGCTCGGCCATCCGTACAAGCCTGAAAGGGCCATCAAGGCGTATGAACTCTGCCGGCGATACGGGGTGATGGATAGGCCATGGATGAAGACCATGGCGCCCAAACCCATCGATACAGGGCTCTTGAGCCTATTCCATGATGAGGAGTACCTAAGACTGTTACGGGAGGCCAGCACCGGCAAGGTCACCCTGGACATGCTGGCCCATGGCATCGGGTCGGAGGATAATCCCATTCTGCCGGGGATTTATGAATGGTCCCTTATGACCGCCGGGGCTACGTATATAGGAATGAGGCTCATCGTCGAGGGGAAGGCCGATGTGGTCTTCAATCCCCTGGGAGGATTTCACCATGCCCGCAGGGATTATGCCGAGGGGTTCTGCTATGTCAATGACGTCGCCATCGCCATTGCGGATGTCATGAAAAGCGGATTGAAGGTGGCATTCATCGATATCGATGCCCATCATTGCAATGGGGTCCAGGATGCCTTTTACGAAGAAGACCGTGCCCTGGTCGTTTCGCTCCATGAGACCGGGGAAACCCTCTATCCCGGAACGGGGAGGGTGGAGGAGATCGGCGGGGGAAAGGGGGTGGGGTATAACATTAACATCCCCCTGGCTGAAGGGACAGACGATGAGGTCTTTGTCTATGCATTCCAGGAGGTGGTCCCCCCGGTTATCAGGGCCTTCGAACCCGATCTTGTGGTGGCCGAGATCGGGGCCGATACACTGAGGTCTGATCCCCTGACCGACTTGATGTTGACCAACAACGCATACCAGGAAGTTGTCAAGGCCATCAAGGGCCTCTCTCAGCCGCTCCTTGCCCTCGGAGGAGGCGGATACGACATCTATCGGACGGCCCGATGCTGGACCCTTGCTTGGTCGATACTCAATGAGGTAGAGCCGGAAGACGAATTCGCCGGTGTCGTTGGGGGGATGATGTTCGGCCCCGAGATGGAGGTGAGTAGCCTCTATGACGTGCCGCGTCCAACAACGGGACGGGTTAAGGAGAAGGCTTTTGCCAGGGCCAAGGAGGCCGTAGAATTCATCAAGTCAAAAGTCTTTCCCCTCCACGGAATAAAGAGGTAAACGGCCGTTAAGGGTGGGCCACCATCAGGCGTTCTATATCCGGTACACTTGCGAAGCTAAACCCGGTCTTTTTGAAAACCGTGATGGCGATCCGGTTCAGGTTTTCAACCACTACCCATACCCTTTCGCAGTCCATCACCTTAGCCGTATCCAACATGGAAGAGGTCAGGGCCTGACCGATCCCCTTGTTTTGATAATCCTGGTGAACGAAGATCATAAACTCCCTCGCATTGCCAGTCACCGGCCTATCTAGGGCGGCATGACCCACAATCCGACTCTCCAAAATGGCGACAATATTGAACCACTCCTCCACAATTCCCATCATCCATTGATGACGATTTTCCTCCTGCGCTGGGGGAAGCCCCATGGCCTTTCCTTTGGGCTCGAATTCACCGTACATTTTGGTCAGGCCCTTGAAGTCCCCTTCCTCGTATGGTCGAAGGAAGATCGTTCTTCCCAACTTATCCTTAATGGACCGACAAGGAGAAATAAGCCCCACCTTACACCTTTCCCTCGCCTATGGAGGGTATCCTCATTCGTTAGGATATTAGAAAAAGGGGATCAAATCAATGAAAGAATTAGGGGAGCATTCCGTGTTTCTGGAGGACTCCGCTGTTCACATCG
>DAOVGJ010000215.1 GCA_030672465.1 Pseudomonadota bacterium
TTTCGGGACAGCGACCAACCTATCCAATGACGGCATGATGATCGAGGCATCCCTGGCACACAAGAATTTCCTCAGGATTTTCGAACCCGTCCTTAAAACCCATGAATGCCCAGTGGAGGTAAATTACTCCATCGATGGCAGATCATTTTCGAGACGTGGAAAAATAAGGCATTACCATGTGGATTTTTCGGGAGGCCAGTCAGCTTACCGCTTCTCCTTTGGTGTATGGATTCCAAAGATGAAAATGAGGGATGAGAGCAAGCTCTGAGGAAGGCTGAACCACGTGGTCTTAGTGCTCCCGCACAAAATCTCCCCTTTTGGGTTGTCTGAAAAAAAAACGCAAGGATCCCCTCTTTCATGCCGTGAGGCGTTTGAAATCGAAACCACGCTCTAAAATTTCGGCCTTCACATTGGTCACATCCTTCTTCTTTTCGATGGCCTCCAAAATCTCCCGGTTACCCCTTACATCCCCCAAAAGGATACAACCGATAAATACGCCATCCTTGAAGATCAGTTTCCGATAAATGTACTTATCCTCGTCCCTTTTAACGAGTGATTCAAATTGACCATCCACGTCGATCTCACCCGATGATACCAGATCGATTCCCGCCACTTTCAGCCGGTTGGACATCACCATCCCCTCATACAGCTCCTCTCCCCCGGCCATATTAATGCCGGCGATTTCTCCCTGTCTCTCAGCGGCGGGCCAGATCCCATAAAATTGGCCACGGTGCTGTACCAAATCCCCAACTGCATAGATTGAGGCAATCTTCGCCTCCATCCGGTCGTTGACGATCACCCCTTTGTCGATTTCCAAACCAAGTCCCCTCGCTAGTTCCAGGTTGGGCCGAACACCGGCTGATATGAGAATCATATCGCAGGGGATGGAGGTGCCGTCCTCCAAGGATAGACCCTCAACCTTTGGACCCCCCATTATTTCCTTCGATTTTGCCCCTAAGGAGAAAGTATACCCCATCGCTTCCATCTGCCGTTTCAATAATTCTGCTCCTGCTACATCCATCTGCCGAGGAAGCAATCTGGGGAAAAATTCCACTACCCTCACCCTTAGCCCGGACCTCCTCATTCCATTTCCGGCCTCCAGGCCCAAGAGTCCCCCACCGATGACGAGCACCTGGGTGGCCTTCTTGGCATACTCCTTTATCCTCTGAGCGTCCCCGATAGATCGGAGGGCAAAAACCCCTTCCTTCTCAACCCCTTGAATGGGAGGGATAAAGGAATGGCCCCCTGTGGCCAAGAGCAGCCGGTCATAACCATATCGGTTTCCCTTGGCACTTCCGACCTCCCGTTTATCGGGCTCAATCCCCTTGATGGCCTCCTCAAGATGGACCTCGATCTTTCTCTCCTCATACCAGGATTCTCTGTGAAGGACCAGGTCCTTTTCCTCGGCAGCTCCTGCAAGGAAATCGGGAAGCCTGATTCGAGTGTAGTGAGGTAACGGCTCATCAGTGAAGATGTCGATCTTCCCATTCCCATCGTTTTCCCGAATCTTCTCGGCAGCAGTGGTCCCTGCGACCCCATTTCCCACGATGATATAGCGTCTCATCATAAAACCTCTCCGAATTGTTTTTTAAACTTAAATACCCCTTCGCTTTTTCATAAAATCTTTTTCAATGTAATTCCAATGGAAGCCAAAATTCAAGGTATTGTATTCTGGAGTTTCCTGATTTTCTGGGGAATTCCGTTGTCCCTGAGCGAAATCTGCTGGAGAAGTGGGGTACCCATCGAGGGTGAGCAGAGCTTGTCCTGAGTCTTCGACCCTGAGCTCAGACCGAGGGGCGGGGTCGAAGGAAAGGGGAAGGCCAGCCCTTGGTTTTTCCTCAACCTCCAACCTCTCAACCTTGACCTGCTGAGGGGTAACAGACCCCGAAACATAGAGCCAAGGAACAAGCGTGTTCGCTCATCAAAAATATAATCTTGACAGCATCCCAGTTAGGAAATACCATCGAACCATGGAGCGTTGAATTCCACTGAGGCGAGGGAAGGTAGAAATGGGAGGAGAGATGAAAACAGATGTGAAGCGGCGTTTCGTGAACTATACCATTGAGGAAAAAATGGCATGGGTTACCATCGATAATCCCCCCCTGAACGCCCTCAATCATGCCCTCATGGATGAACTGAGGGCCGTTTTCAACGAGCTGGAGGAAAACGAAGATGTCCTCATCGTCATTTTGCGGGGCGGAGGAGAGAGGGCCTTCGTGGCCGGGGCTGACATCAAACAGTTTCCTGCAATGGATCAAGCCGTGGCGGAGAAGTTCTCATCCGAGGGACAGGATGTATTCAACCAGATTGAGAACTTTAAGGGCCCCGTTATCGCCGCCATACAAGGATTCGCCTTGGGAGGGGGATGTGAGTTGGCAATGGCCTGTGATATCCGAGTTGCCTCGGAAGATGCCAAGTTTGGGCAGCCCGAAATCAACCTGGCCATTATCCCCGGTTACGGGGGAACTCAGAGAATGCCTCGGTTAGTCGCTACTGGAAAGGCCAAGGAACTCATATACACGGCTGAAATGATCGATGCAACGGAGGCAATGAAAATAGGGTTGGTTGAAAGAGTCGTAAAAAGGGAAGAACTGTTGGATGCGGCGAAAAAACTGGCAATAACGATCCTCACGAAAGGGCCTCTGGCCATCAAAGCCGCGAAAAAAGCCATCAACGAGGGGGTGGCTCTTCCCCTGCAAGAGGGTTTGAAATTGGAATCCCGCTATTTCGGCACGCTCTTCAGCACGGAAGATAAGAATGAAGGGGCCCTGGCCTTCTTGGAAAAGAGAAAACCCATCTTTAAGGGAAAATAACCCCGTGAGCAACACTTTCCTTTTGGAGCAAGGGTATGGAAACCGAGCTTATCATTCATGAAACACCTCACCTTTTTCGTCCTTGGCTGATCGGGGGCTATGACGGGTGGATCGACGCGGCAAAGGTCTCTACCGGGTCCGTGACTTACCTCAGAGAAACCCTCAAGGCACAAAAATTCGCGGAAATCCTTTCGGATGGATTTCACCAATTTAAGGACTTCAGGCCCCAAGTGGTGGTTGAGGATGGGTTAATTCGCCAGCTTGAATATCCTAAGAATGAATTCTTTTACTGGAAAAATAGAGAGTTATCACCCGATTTAATCCTTTTTCTCGGACACGAGCCCCATATTCGGTGGAAAGCCTTTGCCGATCTGTTCGTCAAGCTGGCTCTCCGCTTTGGTGTCGAACGGTTGATCACTATTGGCGGGCTCTATGACCAGGTGGTACATACAATTCCTCGAAAGATATCCGTTGTAGCTGGCAACGCCGATCTCGTGAAGGAACTTCTGGCGCATGATGTCGAAACGATAGATTATGCAGGCCCCGGTAGCTACGTCTCCTTACTCCAAGAGCATGCCGAGACCAATGGGGTTGGTTCATTTATGCTCTGGGGCCGTGTTCCCCCTTACATGAAAATGAAATCTCCCTGCGATTGTATTCAGATACTCGAGTTACTTTCTAAGCTCGTTCCCTTTGAAGTCGATCTGAGAGAATTGCGGGAAGAGGCTAACCTCATTGATGAACAGTTACAAAGGGCCGTAGAGGAGAAACCCGATTTGAGGACCTATGTGAAACAGATAGAATCCATGTACCGATCCAGGCATCCGGAAAAATCGAACTCCGGCGATAACGTCATCACCATTGAGGCCTTCCTAAAGCATGTCGATAAGGGGGATAAAAAGAAGGATTAAATTTCGCGAATACGTCTCCCGACCTTCCTCAGGTAGGCAAAATATCATTCACAACGGGTTTTCGACCTACGGATTGCTACTCTCTTTGATTGAATAGCGCCTTCTTTGAAAAAGGGCCATGGTGGCCCTTTTCTCGTATATGTGAAATAAGGATTGTGGAAACGCGGGGCTGATCTCCGGCTACTGAATTTACAAAGTCCCCTATTGCCACTATGGGGCAAGGCGAATTCAAGGTTCGGGAGGGAGCTATGGATTTCGAATTGACCGAAGAACAGAAGGACATCATCAGGGCTGCCCGGGAGTTCGCGGAAGGCGAATTTCCCGAAATCGCCCAAGAGTGCGACCGGAAGGAGGAATTCCCAAGGCATCTTTGGAAAAAGGCATGCCAATTGGGATTCGTCGGCGTCTTCATCAAGGAAGACTACGGTGGGCCTGGATTGGGTTTTCTTGAACACTGTCTCATCAATGAGGAATTCTGGAGGGTGGATCCAGGGATAGGCCTCTCCATTTTAGCAGCAACCTTCGGATCCGAGATGATTCAACTCTTCGGGACGGAAAAACAGAAGAAGGCCTTGCTTCCGCCATTGGTGAAGGGGGAGGCCATTACAGGGGCGGCAATCACGGAACCCGATGCCGGCAGCGACGTCACCTCCGTCATCACCCGGGCCATTCCCGTGAAAGGGGAATACATCATCAATGGTACCAAAACCTTTACCACCAATGGCACCATAGCGCACTTTATCCAGGTCTTCTGTCTGACGAACCCAGAAGCCGAATCTCGACACCAACGCCACAGCGTCATCACTGTGGAAACGGATCGCGAAGGCTTTGAAGCAACCCCCCTTAAAAATAAGCTGGGAATAAGGGCGTCCGAAACAGCGGAGCTGACCTTCACCGATGTCCACGTTCCAAGGGAAAACGTAGTGGGCAAGGAGGGAAATGGGTTTCATCAATTTATGGTTTTTTTCGACCATACGAGGCCGCATATCTGTGCCCAGGCCGTGGGCCTTGCCCAAGGAGCTATGGAAAAAGCCATCGAACATGTGAGGGAAAGACGTCAATTTGGAAAACCGTTGGCCTCCTTTCAGATCACTCGATTTAAGATAGCGGAAATGGCTACCCGAATCGAGGCGGCGAGAAATCTCTATTATAAGGCAGTGTGGATGCTGGATCGGGGAAAACCAAACTCCAAGCTCATCTCCATGGCGAAATGGTATTCCGGGGAAGTAGCGGTAAGGGTAGCCGATGAAGCCCTTCAGCTCCATGGCGGGTATGGGTATATGGGAGACTATGACATCGAACGGTTTTACCGGGATGCAAAGATCGTGGAAATCTACGAAGGAACAAAGGAGATCGAAAAGCTCATCATTGCCCGTTCCATCTTGGGAAAGGGTTAATTCCCCCTATACCAATGCCTCTATTTCCAACGGGAATACCTGCCGGGTATGAATTCGGATTTCCCCTCGATCCCTCCGGGTTCTTCCTTCGTGGGACAGGAAGGAAGATGCTATCCCTTAGACCATATCTCACCGCTGAGCATAGGGACCCGAACCATGAACCTTAATGGAATTCCATACCTAAGAAGGCGATCGCAAACCAAATTGCGCTATCTAATTTCAGCCATTCTTTTGAAGAATCCTTCATATTTTACATGGACTGACACCTAAAACTGGCGCCCCCTTTCATCGGGCTTATCATCGATTAATTCCACGAAGTATCTCTTCTTCCTTTTGCCCCCCACCGCTGAAACGATGGTCCTCAGGGCATTGATATTGGTTCCCTGCTTCCCCAATACCCTGCCTATGTCCTGCTTTGAAACCCTGATCTCCAGAATATTGGCTTGGTCCCCGTCAATCTCCTTTACCTCGACCTTGTCGGGTTCATCGACGAGGTATTGCACCATCTTCTCAACTAGCTCTTTCATCGCTCACCCCACATTCCAATGATTCACCTCTCAAAAGACAATGCCTATTTCGCAATGTTCCCGCGTTCTCCTCCTGATCACCTCCTTCTGATGCCAAAATAATGGCATTAGTTACACCATATCCAATGCTGCACCCACGATAACATCGCCCGGATAGTGAACTCCAAGATAAAACCGGCTCAGGCCCACTAATCCAGCAATACTATACCAAAAGACCCGATACCTACCATCTCTCTTTTCTATCCTCCCCCTCCCTCAACCAATCCTCACTCTTAGGGAATATCATTGTGGGCAATTTGGGAATAACCTGGGAGAGGTCATTACCCTTTATCACGACATCGGCAATCTGGTCTAGTTTCCAAGAAGAAGAATTGAAGGAAATGGAAAATCCCGCCATTTCAAACATCTCAATATCTCCAGCGCTATCCCCAATGGCGATGATTTCGTCGCTTCGAACCCGAAAGATGTCCATTATGTTCCGGACCCATTCGGCCTTTCGATCGTAATGAACTTTAATCTCCACCTCCCCGGTCAGGAACCCATCATCGTGGAGGAGTCGATTTGACACCCCGTAATCGAAACCGTATTTCGCTTCAACCCATTCGGACAGCAGGTTTAGGCCCGAGGAAATAAGGGTCAGTCTCAGGCCCAACTTCTTCAACAGGGAAATCAGCTCATCCACCCCTGGGTTGAAGGGAACGGCTTGAACGATATCCCGTAATTGATCGACCTTCATCCCGTTCCATACCTGGGCATCCAGTTCGCAGAACTGCCTATACGAGATCTGCCCTTGCAGAAACTGCCTCTGATACTCCTCAGCATAACCATACCACTTCTCCAATTTCATATGGATGTATTCCCAGATGGATCTTTCCGCAGTCAGGGTTCCGTCGAGATCGAAAACGACCAGCTTGTAACGGGGAAAATGCGCCATTGTCCCTTCCACCGTTTGCATCTTACCATAATATAGAGGCAAAGCAAACTAAAAGAATACATAAAGATATATTTGACAAGAAGGTAGCCCTTTGATAATGAAAAGCTATGGAAAGGGCGAGGAGGGAGAGAGCAATGGAAAGAGGGCCCAACCAAGACCACGTCTTTTACCGAAACCTGAAAAAGTTCTATCCCACCGTTAGCCATGGGCAAGGCATTTACCTCTATGACACGGATGGGAAACGATATATCGATGGGTCTGGTGGTGCTGCTGTGGTAAGCATTGGCCATGGTGTGGGGGAAATCACGGAGGCCATGGTCAGGCAGGCGGGAAAAGTCTCCTTTGCCCACGGCTCTCAATTCACCAGCGAGGCCGCCATCGCCTTTGCGGAACGGATCGTATCCCTCGCTCCCGAGGGGCTGACCAGGGTCTATTTCCTCTCGGGGGGGTCGGAGGCCATCGAAACGGCCGTAAAGATGGCTCGTCAATATCAAGTCGATCGGGGGAAACCGGAAAAATACAAGGTTCTCTCTCGGTGGACCAGCTACCACGGAAATACCCTTGGCGCACTGGCCCTTTCAGGCCATACGGGGAGGAGAAGGTACTATATGCCCCTCATTCAACATACGCCCCATATCGTCCCGGCATACTGCTACCGATGCCCCTTCGACCTGGACCCCGAGAACTGTTCATTGGAATGCGCCGAGGATTTGGA
This sequence comes from Pseudomonadota bacterium, assembly GCA_030672465.1. Lineage (GTDB taxonomy): Bacteria > Desulfobacterota > BSN033 > WVXP01. The sequence continues at coordinate 7,298 of DAOVGJ010000215.1, forward strand.
ACGCACCATCCTCTATGAAGGCCCTGATTCCGTCTCCGCCTTCTTAGCCGAACCCGTAGTTGGGGCAACCGCTGGTGCATTGGTCCCCAGGGATGGATACTTTCAGAGAATAAGGGAAATCTGCGATCGCTACGATGTCCTGTTGATCGCTGATGAGGTGATGACCGGTATCGGGCGAACAGGGAAAAACTTCGGCATCGATCACTGGCAGGTCATCCCGGATCTCATCGTCTCTTCCAAAGGCCTTGCCAGCGGAT
>DAOVGJ010000084.1 GCA_030672465.1 Pseudomonadota bacterium
AAATTTTCGACTTCGGCAGGTTGGACGAGACCTATTTCATCGCCATGGAATTCGTGTTGGGGAGTAACCTCCGCGGAATTATGGAGAAAACAGCGCAATTGGATACTCGGCTGTCCGTCAATGATTGCATCTTCATTATCAAGAAGGCGGCCATCGGACTCGACTATGCCCACCGGAAACGGAATCTCCAGAATCATCCCCTCAATATCATTCACAGGGATATCAGCCCGCAAAACCTCTTGGTTTCCTATGAGGGGGAGGTGAAATTGACCGATTTCGGCATTGCAAAGGCGGCTTTAACGACCTCCATAACCAAAACAGGGGTTTTGAAGGGTAAGGTTTCCTACATGTCTCCCGAGCAGGCCCGCGGGGAGGGAATAGACAGGAGATCGGATATTTTCTCATTGGGAGCTGTATTTTATGAACTGCTGACACACCGAAAGCTCTTCGAGGGGGAGTCGGAACTCCAGATCCTCGAAAGGCTGAAAGATCCCCATATAGAGCCTCCGTCCCGCCTTAACCCGGATATCCCGATGGAATTGGATCGGATCGTTCTGAAGGCCTTGGCCACGCGGCCACAAGACCGGTATCATTCGGCGGAAGAGATGTTTACCCAATGTGAAGCCTTTCTTGCCTCCCGGGATGATTTTGCCAGCACCTATGGCTTCCGGAACTTCCTTCGGATTATATTTAGGGATGAGATCGAGGGGGAAGAAAGGGAGATCCGGGAGGAATTCGAATGGGTCCGCTCCTTTGAGATCAATCAGGAGAAGACTCATTCCGTCGCTGACCGTCCATGTTCCCCGGCTTATCATGAGCACTCTCTTCCCCGGCGTGGCCTCGGCTTATTTTGGAGGCTCAAGCATATGACCATTGTCACGGGGGTCCTGATCCTGGGGTTCTTTTTATTCCTAGCCTTCATGCCTACTTCCTCCCAGACGAACAAGAAGGTTCCAACAGCGGATGACCGTGTTCGTTATGCCCTATTCTGTTTTGGCCAGGCCAGATTTGAACGGGCTATCGATGAGTTCGGAAAGGCCTTTAAAATGGAGCCATCTTATGCTAATAGATATCGGAAGCAGTTGGCAAGGGTCCTCCTGGGAAGGGGGAAAGCGAATATTCCTCAAAAAGTGGACATGGCCATAAGGGATTTCGAGGCAGCTCGGAGGCTCGACCCAGGGAATCATGAGACCTATTTTCACCTGGGACAAGCGTTTATGAAATGCGGGAAATACGACAAAGCCCTGAACCAATACGAACAATCCATTGCCATAATGGCCGAGAACCCTGATGCCCATTTTAACCTCGGGTACATCTTCTTGGCTCGGAAGGAATATGCTAGTGCTGCCCGGGAGTTCGAAGATGTGGTTAAACTCAAACCGCCATATCTGGGCGATGCCTATGTCAACCTGGGAATCGCACGCTACAACGCGGGCCACCTCAAAGAGGCCCTTATGGCCTTCAAAAAGGCCCTTGAACTGCCCCCCAATAACAGAAAGATATCTTCTTACATCGATGCCATAAAGGCTCAATTGAGGAAAAGAGGGTCTTGAGGGAGAGGGGGCTTCATAACGAGAATGGGCGGATCAAATGGATTTCCGTTCCCTGTAATTTCTGTGGCCTTTATGGGGGGAAACTGATCCATCGGGAAGGGCAGTACAAGATGTGGAAATGCCCCTCTTGTGATTTCATCTATCTCAACCCCAGGCCTGACTCTAATTCCCTGCGCTCTTATTATCAAAGCTATCTGCCCGAGGATGAATTGGGCATCGAGCGGTGGCGGGAAATGATGACGCGGGTTTTTTCCCGGGCCGCCGATTTCATCGAGGAGAAGCACCTTAAGGGGAGAATATTGGATGTGGGGACGGGATATGGCCACTTCCTTTTGGAAATGGAAAGGAGGGGCTGGGAAGCCCTTGGACTGGAGATTTCAGGCACAGGGGTGGAATTCGCCAGGAAACGGTTGGGCGTAAATATCCTCGCCAAAACACTGGAAGAGAGCCGACTTCCGGATAATCACTTCGATGCCATCACCGCCTTTTATCTCATCGAGCACCTCGATGATCCGATGGCTTTCCTGAGGGAATGCCATCGAGTTTTGAAGCCCGGGGGGTTGATTCTCTTAAGATACCCCCATACCACCCCCATTAAGGACTTTTTGGGGTTCCTCGGCATTCCAAACAGCCTTTACGACGCACCCTATCACTTGAACGACTTTTCCCCGAAAACCATCGAGAAATTCCTGGATAAGGCGGGGTTTACCCGATTTCAATCCTTTATAGGGGGATATACCCTCCCTGGCCATTTCCCCTCAAGGGTTGTTTCCCGGTTGTTTGGTAGTATATCCCAGGGGTTCTTTCTCCTGTCGGGCAATCGATTTCTGTTTCCCGGTGTTAGCAAGACGGCTACGGGAAGGAAGTGAGCGAACCCTTGGCTGCCCTCAAACCATTCGGTCGAGAGGACGGGATGAAGAGATTTATCAAGAGATGGCTGGGATTTCTGATGATAGTTTTGATGTCCTTGGGATTGCCGATTCAGGCCATAGCCCAGGGACAGCTCGATAAGGATTTCATCCTCCGCCAGCTTGCCAAAGCCCAGAGGGAGATAGAGGATTTTACCGCCGATCTCATTCAGGAGAAACGAATCTCCCTTTTGAAAAAAAACATTATCTCTCATGGGGTGATTGAACTCAAGCGCCCCAATAGGGTTCTCATCGAGCTCTTCGACCCCGATCCAAGCCTGATGGTGGTAGACGGGGATTCCCTATGGCTTTACTTTAAACGGGAAAGGGTTGCCCAAAGGTACAACGTTGGAAATAACCCCATGCTCAAAAGATATCTCATGATCCTTGACAACCCCTTCAAAGGCGAATGGGGGGAGCTCACTTCGATAAGAAAAGAGGGCGATTTTGCAGTCCTGGAAGTCATCCCGGGGGAGGTCGAGGCGATCTTCTCAAAAATCACCTTTTGGGTATCTACCCAGGACTGGCTGATAAGAAAGCTGGCGCTTTACGAAAAAAGCGGGGATTTTACCGTGCTGTCTTATGAGAATATTCGGGTCAATACGGGAATTCCCGACTCCCATTTCAAGGTCGACCTGCCGGCCGATGTGGAGATCTTGCAGCCCACTCAACCATAATGTCACCATGCGCCACGTCGAGCACGGATCCGTATCGCTTGGTGACGCGGTGGAGGACGAGGTTCTTGTGAGGTAGTGGAGGGACAAACGGATGTTCCATGGCCCGAGGCTTTAGGTAATTACTACGATGTTATTGCCTTTCCCTGTGCCGTCGAATCAAGGTTATGGAGGCGAGGAGAATGAGGAAAAGGCTTACGATCTGGGCAACTCTAAACCCGGCGAACATCAGGCTATCCATCCTGAGCCCTTCAATCCAGAATCGGCCGAGGGAATACAGCATGAGATAGGCGAGAAATACATCGCCCCTGATTATATCCTTTCTGCGTCTGACCCACAGTAAAAAGAGGAAGACGAAAAAATCCCAGAGGGATTCATAGAGAAAAGTAGGATGAAAGTGGGTTTGTTGTATGTATTGAAGGGGTCGATGGACCTCATCGATGAAAATACCCCAAGGCAGATTTGTCGGCCTTCCGAAGGCCTCCTGGTTGAAGAAGTTACCCCAGCGCCCGATGGCCTGGCCGAGGATGAGGCTCGGGGCACAGATATCGGCAACAAGCCAGAAGGAAAACCCCTTTAGGCGGGTATAAATAAGCCCCGTAACAATTCCTCCCACCACCGCTCCATGGATTGCGAGTCCGCCGTGCCAGAAGGCGAAGATCTCCTTCACATTATTCCGGTAAACGTCCCAGGAGAAGATGACATAATAGAGCCTTGCTCCTACAATGGCGCTTATAAGCAGATAAAAGAATAGATCATAGATGAGCTCGATGCTCACTGCCTGCCGTTTGGCCTCCCGTCCTGCCAGGACCAATCCGAGGATCACCCCAGCCATGATGAGAACACCATACCATCGGATACTCAATGGACCAATCTGGAATATTATCGGGCTCATAAGGTTATTTTACCCCTTTTCCCCATCCTCTAGCGGAGGCCTGTCTACCCACCCTTTTCCGCGCTCCTTGACGAAGCTCCATACGTCCGAGACAGGGACTTGCCTTTTCTGACAGAAATAACTTCCGCTGCAATGCTGAGGGCAATTTCCTCGGGCGTTTCCGCCCCGATATCCAGGCCTATGGGGGCGTGGAGTTTGGAGAAACGCTCCCTCTGGATTCCCTTCGAAATCAGGTCCTCCTTAATGGTCCTAATCTTTTTCCCGCTTCCGATCATTCCCACATAGCGAAAATCCTTTCCGATGATGCGTTCGAGAACGGCCTCGTCTTTTGAAAATCCCCGCGTAAGGATTACGATATATGCATTGCTCTCCGGAGGAAGCCTCTCCGCATAAGACTCCATATCCTCCGAATGGACCTCTTCGATATCCGCAAAGCGACCACCTTCTGGCACTTCGGGGTTATCGTCCACCACGGTTACCCGAAAGCCCATCGACCGCATCAGAGGGGCCAATGCCTCTGTAATATGACCAGCACCGAATATGATGAGTTTCTCCCGCAGGTTAATGGGTTCTATATAAATCTCCATCTCCCCGCCACACATCATGTCCAAACTGCCCTCGAGGGTAAAGGATGTCAGTTTCGCTTTTCCTCCTTTCAGGGCTTCAAGGGATTCCTCGACCACCTTTTTTTCCAGACCACCACCTCCCAGGGTTCCAACGGTACTCCCATCCTCCATGACGATCATTTTGGACCCTGCCTTTCTCGGGGTTGACCCTTTCGTACGAACCACGATGGCTAAGGCCGCTTGCCCTCCCTCTTTTTCGATATCCGCCAATTTTTGAAATATATCCTTCATGTTTGGCCCCTTGCCGATAAGAACTGTCTATCAGTTACCATAGCCAAAGGTTAACTTCAGGAAGCAAAAAATTCAAGAAAGTTATACGAATCACCGGTACCTGGTAGGAAAAAGACCTTCTATGCTCAGGAGGTTTCGGTCGAAGAACAGGATTTGAAGGCTCATCGCCAAGACCAGAACGTCTCTTACCATGTCAGAGATGCCGATCTTATCCGCGGTGGTGCTAACGGTAAAACAGCCACAGCTGATATCGATGCCCCGATAGAGGCTTATAGAGAGAGCGGAGAAAAAGAGGATGAGGAGAATGCTCAGGATAAGGGCTGCTGCCCGGGGAAACAAACCGATGATAAGGAGGATTCCACAGACCA
>DAOVGJ010000069.1 GCA_030672465.1 Pseudomonadota bacterium
ACGGATCGCATCAGAAACCTCGGGCCTTCACCCATCAGGACGAAGGGGGGGAGGGAGTTGAGGGAAGAGGCCGAAGAAGAGCAAGAACAAGTAAGCAGTAAGAATTAAGAATTAAGAATGAAGAGTTAAGAATTAAGAAGGAATAAGTAAAGAAAGAGGATACCTCAAGGAACCAAATAGACGAAATAAACCAGATAAACTAAACAAACCAGACAAACGAGATAAACCAGACAAACCGATAAATGGGGTGTGAGCCATGATTGTGGCCAATCGAAAGCCGTTGGATGAAATCGAAGAGATGATCAAGGGCTATCAGAAGATCATCCTCGTCGGGTGCAACGAGTGTGTCACCGTGTGTGCCGTTGGCGGAGAGAAGGAGGTGGGAATCCTCGCTTCGGAGCTGAAGCTGTCTCGGAAGAAAGATGGGAAGGAGATCGAGATCAAAGAGGTGGTTTTGGAGAGGCAGTGCGACCACGAATACATCGAACAGCTTCGTCCCTTCGTCGACGAATATGAGGCCATCTTATCCATGGCCTGTGGAGCGGGAATCCAATTTGTGGCCGAGAAGTACCGGGGAAAGCCGGTCCTTCCGGCCGTAAATACCTCCTTTCTTGGGGTGACGGAGGAGCAAGGTATCTGGGTCGAGAGGTGTCAGGGATGCGGAAATTGTGTTCTGGATCGAACGGGGGGGATCTGCCCCATCGCCCGATGCTCTAAGAGCTTGCTCAATGGACCCTGCGGGGGGTCCACCGATGGAAAGTGCGAGATCGATAAGGAGATCGACTGTGGGTGGCAGCTCATCATCGATCGGCTCAAGGAACTGGGTCAGCTGGACAGATACGAGGAGATCACCCCGGTAAAGGATTGGACGACGAGCCGAGATGGGGGGCCACGGAAGCGGGTTAGGGAGGATCTAAAACTATGACGAGCAACAGCCATTTGGAGAGGATTCTGGAAAGGGGGGAGTTCGCCGTTACGTCCGAGTGCGGTCCTCCCAGGGGGGCCGATCCCGAGGTTATCAGGAAAAAGGGAGGGCTCCTGAAGGGCTACGTGGATGCGGTGAACGTCACCGATAATCAGACCTCGGTGGTTCGGATGTCCAGCTTCGCCTCCTGTATCCTCTTGAAGGAGATGGGCTTTGACCCCATCCTCCAGATGGTCTGTCGGGATCGAAACCGCATCTCGCTCCAGAGCGACATCCTCGGTGCGGCGGCCCTGGGGATCAACAATATCCTCTGCCTCACCGGTGACCATCAGAAATTCGGCGACCATTCAACCGCCAAGAACGTCTTCGATATGGACTCCATTCAGTTGATCCAGACGGTCAAGTGGATGCGGGACGATGGGAAGTTCCTGGGTGGGGAGGAGTTGAAGGGGGTCCCGAAGCTCTTTATCGGTGCGGCGGCCAATCCCTTTGCGGATCCTTTCGAGATTCGTGTGCCCAGGTTGGCCAAGAAGGTGACCGCTGGGGTCCAATTTATCCAGACCCAGTGCATTTATAACATGGATAAGTTCGATCAGTGGATGGCGATGGTGAGGGACCGGGGACTGCATGAGAGGGTACACATCCTGGCGGGGGTTACCCCCTTCAAATCCGTCGGGATGGCCAGGTACATGAAGAATATGGTTCCCGGCATGGATGTCCCCGATGAATACATCGAGAGGCTGAAGGGGGTGGACAAGGAGAACCAGGCTGGAGAGGGGATTAAGATCTGTGTGGAGTCCATTCAGAGGCTGAGGACCATTGAGGGGGTTCATGGAGTTCACATAATGGCCATCGAGTGGGAGGAGAAGGTTCCGGAAATCGTCAAACAGGTGGGCCTTCACCCGAGGCCATCGGCGTAGGTAACGTGTCCGTTTCTCGTGGATCGTGTCCGTGCGATATAACGTACCACTGGCACGATGAGATATTTCCAATCAATCAGTTAGCCAAACAGGGGAGGGAGTGGATATGTCAAAGATCTTAATCGTCGACGATGATCCCGATTTGGTCGAGGCTGTTACCATGATATTAGAAAGCAAGGACTACGACGTAATCGCCGCTTATGGGGGAATCGAGGGGCTTGAGAAGGCGAAGACGGAGGAACCAGACCTGATCGTGCTGGACGTGATGATGCCGGACAAAGACGGCTATGCCGTTTGTAAGGAGTTGAAGGCTGATCCCAAGTACGGCAAGATTCCCATTCTGCTCCTCACCGCCGTTGTCTCCAAAATTTCCACGACCCGTTATACCCAGCAAATGGGTCTGGAAACGGAGGCGGACGACTATGTCGATAAACCCGTCGAACCGGCTGAATTGGTGAGGCGGATTGAGGTCCTTTTGGGGAAGGCGTAAAGAGCCCCCTCCTCTCTTGGTGCCCACGGGGGAGATATGGCCAGTGGTGCCCGAATTTTGGTCGTCGACGACGAACAGATCATGCGGGACGGCTGCACCCGAATCCTCTCCAAAGAGGACTGGGAGGTGGTGACGGCGGAGAATGGCGAAGTGGGCCTGGTGGCCATCAAGGAGGGTGATGATTTCGACGTTGTCCTCTTGGATCTGATGATGCCCGGCATCAGTGGGATGGAGGTACTGGAGGCCGCCCGGCAAGTCGATCCCAATCTCCTGGTCATCGTGATCACGGGTTATGCCACGGTTGAATCGGCCGTTGAGGCCATGAAGAAGGGGGCCTATGATTTCATCCCCAAGCCCTTCACCCCGGACCAGCTTCGAATCATAGTCAATAGGGCCTTGGAAAAGAGGTCCCTGCAGAGGGAGATGGAGGTCCTGAAGTCGGAGAGGGAGAAGAGCCTTCGGGATATCGCCACGGAAAAGAGTAGGATTGCGACCATCATCAACTGTATGGGGGATGGGGTTTTGGTCTGTGACCGGGATAGCTGCGTGGTTTTAACCAATCCGGCGGCCGGGCGGATGTTGGGGATTCAGGAGTCCTCCGTGATCGGGAATCCACTGTCCGAATGCAGCATCGATGGGGCATTAACCGAGACTATTATGGAGAGCTTGAGATCCCCCGACCCTGTTTTCCCCACGGTTTCCCAAGAAATATGCCCGAGCGGCTCCACTCCCGCCTTCCTGAGGGCCCACACCGCTCCGGTAAAGAACGATTTGGGGGAGACCTTGGGGGCCGTGACGGTTTTGCAAGATATCACGGGCTTAAAGGAATTGGACAGGATGAAGTCGGATTTCGTGGCCATGGTGTCTCATGAACTGAGATCGCCGGTGGCTTCGATCCAGCAGCAGCTTTCAGTTATGCTGGAAGGCCTCTCAGGGGATTTAACGGAGAGGCAGCTGAGAATGATCAAACGGGCCAAGGAGAGGGCTCGTGGCCTTCTGGAGCTCATTAACGACCTGTTGGATATATCCAAGATCGAAGCCGGGATGGTTGTTCAGTACAAGGAACCCCTGCGGGTGGAGGAGCTTCTGCAAAAAGTCCATGAGCTGATGCTCCCCGAGGCCGAGGCAAAACGCTTGAAGCTGAACCTCCAGGTAGAACCCCCCCCTCAGATGGTGAAAGGGGACAGAAATAACCTGGAGGGGGTATTTACCAACTTGGTCAACAATGCCATCAAATATACCCCAGAAGGGGGAGAAATCACGATCCGTGTCACAGGGGAAGGGGAGAACGTGAAGGTGGAGGTCTCCGATACGGGTATCGGGATATCGAAAGGGGACCTTCCAAGGATCTTCGATCGGTTCTACCGGGTCAAATCGGAGAGGACGAGGCAGATCGTTGGAACGGGCCTCGGCTTGAGCATCGTCAAGCATATCGTCGAAGCGCACCTGGGCAAGATATCCGTTGAAAGCGATGAAGGGGCCGGGTCTACCTTCACCGTGATGTTGCCCGCGGTTTCCATACAGGGCCAGCAGGAGGGGTAGAGGAGCATGGAAGTGAAACTGACCGAGGATAGGGGAAGGTTAGCCGAGAGGCTTCAGGGGATCACGGGGGAGAACGTGATGCTCTGCTATCAATGTAAGAAATGTACCCTGGGCTGCCCCTCGGCTTACGCCATGAAGATGAAACCTCATGAGTTGATGAGGGCCCTTCAGCTCGGGTTGGAAGATCCTGTGCTCTGGTCGGGCACCATGTGGATCTGCCTATCCTGCGAGACCTGTAATACCCGATGCCCTCAGGACATCAACATCTTGAAGCTCATCGACGGGCTTCGTACATACTACCTCAACAGGGATTACTATAATCCCGTGCGGGAACTCCCCATGATGCACCGTCTCTTCTTGAAGCTGGTCCGTCGCTTCGGGAGGATCTATGAATTGGGACTGGTGTTCATCTTAAATCTGAAGATGGTCGATCCCCTCAAGGACACCGACATGGCTATGCCCATGTTCCTCAGGGGGAAGTTGAAATTTTTCCCCCACAGAAGTGAGGGGGCAAAGGAGTTGCGGAAGGTGATGTCCAGACTTGAGGCGATGGAGGAGGAAAGGTGATGCGGTATGCCTATTTCCCTGGCTGTTCCCTCAGTTCCTCGGCTTCCGATTATGATCTCTCCCTGAAGGCGGTATGTCGAGCCCTCGATATCGAGTTGGTCGAGGTGAGGGATTGGGTTTGTTGTGGGGCTTCATCGGCCCATGCCACCTCGCACCTCCTCTCGGTTGCGATGCCAGTGCTCAGTTTATCCCATGCCGAAGAGGATGGCTTTGATCGATTGATAGCACCGTGCCTTGCCTGCCAATTGCGTTTAAAGGCCGCCAACAAGGAGATGCAGGAAGACCCCGAGGTGAGGGAGAGGATTCATCGGGCCTTCGACTATCAATACCGGGCCACGGTCAGGGTCTACCATCCCCTTGAGGTGATGATGGAAGAGGGGATGATGGAGGTGATCCGTTCCAGGGTGAGGAAGAAACTCTCCGGTTTGAAGGTGGCATGCTACTATGGGTGTGTTCTCACCCGACCTCCCAAGATTGCCCAATTCGATATCTGCGAAGATCCCCAAAGCATGGATAGCATCATCAGGGCCCTGGGCGGTGAACCCCTCGATTGGTCCTATAAGACCGAGTGCTGTGGGGTCAGCATGACCCTGACCCGATCCGATATCGTCCTTAAACTGAGCAATGACATACTCCGGGAGGCCAAGGAGGTTGGGGCACATGCCATCGCGGTGTGCTGCCCCCTCTGCCAGGCGAACCTGGATGCGCGGCAGATTCAGATCGAGGATAGGTACCGGGTTCAATACGGAATCCCCATTATCTATTTCACCCAACTGATGGGATTAGCCTTCGGGGCTTTTTCCAAGGAACTGGGGCTGGAGAAGCTCATCACAAGCCCTCGCGGCGCGCTGGAGATATGTGGGTTGATGTGAGGTCGATGGGTCCTCACCCCATTGAGCAGGAAGCCAGGGCAATAAAAAATATCCCGATCGTAACCAGTCCCAGGATGAATTTCATGAAGGTTCCACCCAAAAATCCCAATAGGCTTCCGTAGCCAATGCTTAATGCCCCTTTTAAGCTTCGGCCCCCAAAAAGCAGCTCCGGAATAACCGTCCCCAAAAAGAGGCCCAATATAAGGCCAGCGATATTGAGGGTCATGAGGCCGACAGCTCCCCCTATGATAGCGCCCCAAATCCCGTATTTGGTTGCCCCAAATCGCTTTGCCCCATACGCTTCTGCCACATAATCAAGTACTTGGGCTCCAATGGAGATCCCCGCCAGGGCGGCGAGAACCCAGAGGGTTACCTCCTCAAATTCGGTAAATATGCCATAAACCAGGGCCCCCGCAAAGATGAGGAGGTTTCCGGGCAACGTGGGCAAAATAGTTCCCGCCAACCCAATGAGGAAGAGGGCTATCACGACGATCCACAGGATGATGTCCCCGATCATCACCCCGCTATTCTAACAAGAATTGGAGAAAAAGCAAAAGGGAGAAAAAATGGGGGACGTTGGTGCAGAAGGTGCTTGACATCTTGTGAAAATCTTTTATTATTCTCGACATGCCTCGGTTAGCCAGATTAGATGCCCCTGGGGTTTTGCACCATGTGATGGGGCGTGGGATAGAGAAAAATCGAATCTTCTTGACCAACAAAGACCGGGAGGATTTCCTCGCCAGGTTATC
>DAOVGJ010000022.1 GCA_030672465.1 Pseudomonadota bacterium
GCCTCGACGAATGCCGCTAGGTCGTCGGCTGCTTTAATGAGCTCTCCGTCTCTTGGATTAAACTTATTTTCATTATATTTATCATTGATCTCTTGGCTCCTTACCTTTTTCGTTTTCCCACCTATGGTAACGATGCTCTCAAACTCATTTTCAGTATACATCTTAAATTCTGGATACCAATTTTCTGGGATCAGACTATATACCTCCTTCTCCATCTGCTCTTTTTCATATTCTTTTATCAAATAATCAATCCCCCTCACTGAACGTTTCACCGGAGAAATGATATCTCGGGTGAGTACCTCCGCTAGATCATGAAACAAACCGGTGAAATAATTATTTATACATCTTTGTTTACATGATTTTATTTCCAGAGAAAAAAGATAGGATACTATGGCAACAAATAACGAATGTCCTAAAACAGATGTCTTAGGTATTCTGTGTAGATTAGCCCATCTCGATTGGAACCTAAGCTGACCGCATAAGTCAACAAAATTCTTATATTTATCATACATTGCTAATTCAGCTATACCCTTTAAGTCATAGTATTTCTCCTGTTTCTTCTGTAGATCTCCCTTTATAGTATTTATCTCATAACCATGAGGGTTTGCCCATTCTATAATATTGAATTCCCATTTTGTGGAGTAAAAATGAGCGGCGCTCAAAATCCTTTTATTTAGGGTTTCGTCAATATTCGAGAAATAATCTTTAAACCTTTCGCAAAAACCAGAACCTAGAGGCGATATAATCGACCCCAGATCGGTATAAACCCATTCATTTAGTTTTTTATATTTATCCGGGTCTTCCTTTATTTTATAAAAAATTGGTGGCTTTAAATCTGTAATTACAATGCGCTGTAAAAGTTCGAAAATTCCTCCCTCGATAATCTCTATCCAATTGAGATCTTTTTCTTCCTCCTCAAATTTGCCGAGAAAATATGCAATCACCATTTTATGAGCTTGTTTATCTAATTCTATCAAGTCCACTGGCCGTATCTTATCATTCCATCTCTGCATATAGGCGGCATCAAATATCTTGAAAAGCAAGGCCTTCCTTATCATAGTGCTAAAACCTCAATCTTTTGAGTCACACTGACGGATAGCTCATTTATACAAATTGTTCTTCATCGGACCAAAAGCAGCTCGCCGTCATTTCGGATCCCCAAGCCGTATTTCACAGCGGTCTTAATCTGCGGCAGACCCCAGGCATCGGTACCCAAGTGGTTAACCGCAGCGTAATTCTGGAGAAGACGAACACCCTGCACGTCCAAGGCGACTGGATCACCAGATGCCAGGATGACTCCAGGATGAACCGCCAATCCGATGGCTGGTCCACCACTTACGAAAGAGATCCGTCCATCCATGATAATCAGGTCGGGCTTGATGGGGATATTCATCTCCGCTGCCCGCTGGGAAACGAACAGATTGTTGTCTCCATGAAGGATGGTTCGATCCGAAAGGTGAACCAACCCCACGGTGAGCTTCAAGCTCATCGTAAATCCCGCCAGGTAATGCGTCTTCATCGTGGGCAGGTAGATGATCCTATCGAAACTCTCCAACTCCTTGGGGTAGGCGATGAGGTCAAGGTATTCTCCCCCAATGGGCACATCCAGGTACTGCGATTGGTCAAAATCCAGAAGGGGAATTTTCATCTCGGCCATCTTGGAGGAGAGGCCTGTTTTTTGAAAGATCGTCTCTGTCGGCACCCATGGACGCCCTGAACCCTCGCCCACCGAGATTCGGGTGCAGCCATGCTCCCGGAGAATGTCGATGACCGCGATCAAGAAATCTAAGGCCGTTGAGCCCGGAGGCGGGTCATCGCTGTTGAAATTGGGCTTCAGGAGGATGTGGTCCTGGGATTTCACGGATTTTTCAAGCCCGCCGAGCAGATCCACAGCCCTTTGGATGTCGTTCCTGACATCCTCGCCGGTGATGACGAAAGAGACCAGGGCCTTTCCATCCCTCGTGTAAGGGTTGGGCCGACGAAGGCGGAGGTCCACCCTCCCCAGAACCTCTTTCTTCACCAAGGGCGGATAATCTTTGGGGCGCATCTCCGCCAGGAGGGCCTGGTATTCCTCCCGGTGGAAGTTGACCTCTTCGGCCTTGAATTTCATTCCCTTTCCTCCCTTATGATACATTTATTGAAAAGTAGATGGTGGCAATGGGTGAAGGCTTTCAATAACCGGCTTATGTTATCTTACCGAGAATGCTGGAAAATGCCAATAGAAAACCGCAGTACATTCTTCCCTGGCGTGCATTCAGACGAAATGTCTCCACGATCGGGTTCACCTGATCCCTTTGATCCAGGGACATTGTTATGGACCTCCCTTTCCTGTATATTTTAGTGGGTCTTAGAAGATCCGAGAACATAGCCAATTTCAGATAAGATTCTGACCGATGTTAATCTCCGAGAAAAAACCCTTCCACTCAATCAGGGCCATCATCTTTGACATGGATGGGACCCTCATCGACTCCATTGATGCGTACCATGGCATCTTAAAAGATATCATGGAAGCCCTCGGCATGGAGATGACCCTCTCAAGAGAGCTCCTTTTTGAGAGTCTCAGTCAGGGGGTAAAACTCTCCGATATCATCTTCCCTCCGGACTTGAAAAATCGGAGAAGGACCGTTGAGCGGTTCAATACACTGGCCATGAATGCATTTAGGGAGACCTTCTCGCGGGGCGAAGTGGAGCTGATTGATGGTGTAAACCCCCTCTTCCAGGAACTGAGACGGAGAGGATTCTCCCTTGCCATTGTTACCTCATCGATGACCGAGGTAGTGGTCCCTTTCCTGAAGGCAAAGAATCTCCACCCCTACCTGAATTGCGTACTCGGGCGAACCGAGGTACCCCAGCTGAAACCTTTCCCTGACCCTCTTTTGAAGTGCATGGAAATCTTGAATGTTGAACCCCGTGAATCTATATACGTTGGAGATTCAGCCGTCGACATTCAGGCCGGAAAAGCCGCAGGAACCTGGACTGTCGGGGTTTTGACGGGAACTTCGGATCTGAATCGATTCAAGGCAGAAGCCCCGGATGCAATACTGGATTCAGTGGGAGATCTACTCACAATTTTGTGATAATGCCAATTCATTCTTAGATAGGCTCTTATATTCGCAAAAAACGTTCAAAGGACTTGACAAGGGCGGATATTTTAGGTAAAGAAGAATTTGTTTTGATTGAGGTGTCATGGATGGGCAAGATGCAGGGATATATTGATAATGCCATGAGTTGGTGGTTTCGATTTTATTATTTTCCCCCTGGGTCTGCCCATCTGCGCCTGACCCTATAAACACGATGTAAAAGGGAAAATGGCCATGGGCAGACCCAACGGGCTGCCCATGGAGCTTGAGGTAAAGGGCCGTGGGCCAAAACCCATGGCCCTTTTTATTTTTGGGGGCTGAAAAAGATGGACTCAGACTCAGAGGTTGCAGGCATCAATGAAAGGTTCAAAAGGGCGCGAATTGGTCTCAAAGATACCCTGGCAGTCATCGACATGACGTTGGAAGAGCAGCTCAGGGAGCTTGTGGCCCTATCCCCCCATGAGGTCTTCGAGGGGCTCAACGAGTTGATCGGCAGGACCGTCCATGGAACGAAGATTAAACGTTTCAAGCCTCAAGAGGACACTCATCCGTTTCATACCTTCGAGATCCATACGGAAGGAGGGGAAGTTCTCGGCTATCTCAATATGATCTACCTTGGGAAGCCCATACCATGCTATTACCTGGTCTATGTGGAAGTCCTGCTTCCCTTTCGCGGCCGAGGGTTGGGTCATAAGATCCTCAAGGCCTTTAGGGAGTTTGCAGAGGACAAAGGGGCCTTTGGACTTCTCGATAACATCATCCCCCCCGGTGAGCCAACTTACGACATTTACGCCAAAGCCGGTTGGAAGTGTATCGAAGGACTTATCGGCGATGACATGGTCAACGGAGAGGGACACTACATGGTATTCGTCCCGACCTCCATTAAGACCTCTGATCTCAGGGGCAAGCTTATCAAGCTCCTCTTCAATCTCAGGAAGAAGAGGCCCGTCATTGACATGCATGACAACGAAGCCATGGTCAAGCGGACTATCACGGAATTTCGGTCTGTGTACCAGGCCTTGGAGCGCCTCTTTGAAAAGGAGTTCTCAACCGGAACATCGACCCCACTCATGCGTTTCATGTTTACCAAGTTCGTCACGCAGGTGCTCGGGTTCCGAAGGAGGATTGCAACACTCCTCGGCTACACGGGCGGAGAGTCTCTCGACCAGATCTCCATCTCGGACCGAATCAAGGCGCTGTCCATTCAGCCGTGCTCCCTATGGGGTTTGAAGGATGGGCAGGCCGAGATATGGGGAGAGGAAGGAATTATTCAGGATCTCCCCGGGGGGCTGAAAAAAGAGCCTACCCATTATATCGAGGACCTTCCCATCTACAGGCGCCCCTATCTATCATCCTGGATGGAGACAAAGGCAGGCGGGGGAGGTCTCGACCTGAAAATCTCGGATCTCCTCGAATTGGGGTTTGACCCGACGAAATTGAGGGAGTTTCGTCATGAGGGACTGGAGTATATCTTCGAAAGGATATCTCCCCGTTTCCTCTCCTCCATTGAGAAGAAGAGAAGGTTTTTGCCGAAAATCACCGAGTACGCATCGGATATGCGGTTCCGCAATACAACGATTCGGATAAATCCGCCCCTGGCGATCCTCCGGGACAGGGGAAACGCTTACATCCTGCGAAAAAAGGTAAAGGGGATACACTCAGAGGAGGCCCTCGATCAACTGAGGACTTCCCCGTACCTCAAGGATATGAATCGTGCGGTGGGGATCGACCGTGCTGTGGTCCTGACCATCAATGAAATCAAGGAGTGGCTGGTGAAGGTTTTTGATTCTAGCCTCCGCGAGGAGATTGAGGACCTCACCTTCTTCATCCCCTGGGACCTGGAAAGAAACATACCCAAGGTCACGGTGCATATTTTGGGCGTCTCACTGGATACCATATGGATCGCTTGAGGGGACTGTTTTCCACCCGGTCACTCTGTTTTCGAGGAGCTCTACCTGCAGCCCTCAGGCGACGTGGCCCATAAGCAAAAATCGGGTTCAGGGGCTCTCCTGGCGAAAGCAGGAAGCGTTCTTGGCCTCCCAGCATGGCCTCTCAGGTAAATCCCGGACGGGCCGATGATGGAATCCTCATCAAAATCCTTGAAAATGGCCTCGTCTATTTTATTCCATTTCTCCCTCATATGCCTTTATTAAATACTTGCGCTCCGCATTGGTAAACTCGACCAGCCTTTCCAATGTATTGAAGGCCTTCCCTGAATCGATGGATCTATTGGCCAATTCAACACCTTCCACGAAATCCTTCGCCTTTCCGGCTATTACAAAGGCGGCCGCCGCGTTCAAAACGGTGATATCCCGCCTTGGTCCCCGACTACCCCTTAGGATTTCCAGGATGATCTCGGCATTTTGCTTCCTCGTCCCACCCCTGATCTCGGCGAGCTTTCCCCTTTTCATCCCAAAATCCTCGGGTTTGATGAAGTAGCTCTTCATCCCTCCATCTTTAAACTCCGTAACCTTAGTCTTTCCGGTGATGCTAATCTCATCCAAGGTATCTTCCCCATGGACAACCAGGGCCCTTTTTATTCTCAGATTCTTCAAAACCGAAGCCATCGTCTCCGTCAAATTCGGCTCATAAACGCCCAATACCTGGATCCTCGCCCCTGCGGGGTTGATAAGGGGATCTAAAAGGTTGAATATCGTTCTGATGCCGATCTTCTTCCGTATGGCAATGATGTGTTCTAGGCCATTTTGGACCGAAGGTTCATAAAGAAAACAGATGCCTACTTCTTTGATGCATCTCTCCAGTTGAGTGGATGTCATATACAGGTTGATCCCCAATGCCTCAAGTACATCTGCACATCCACAAAGAGGAGAAGCAGAACTTCTTCCGTATTTGGCCACCTTTAGACCCCCTCCTGCCACAACCAGGGCCGTTGCGGTTGAGACGTTGAAAATATTTGTTCCCTCAGCTAACCCCTTTGTAGTACTAAGGATCGTCTCCCTTTCAACCGTGATTTCTTCACGATCCAGGCAAACGACATCATCTCCGACATTGATCACTGAGGCCTTATCCTTGATTACCCTCGCCGCCGCCATTATCTCTTCAGGCGTCTCCCCCTTCATCCTTAATGCCGTGATGAATGATGCGATCTGTGCAGTAGATGCACTTCTCATCGTAATCTCTCTCATCACCTCCTCCATTTCAACGCCGGTTAAATCTGCCGTTAAAACCACTTTGCCAATAGCTTCTTTGATCATCTTCCTCCTCCTTTCAAATTGGTTTAAATTCTCCGGGAAGCAAAAAAGCCGTGAGCTTCTCTGGTCAACTCACGGCTTTTTCATTGCTAAACGAAAGGCCGTGAGCAAGGGGTTTGCCCACGGCCTCTGAAACATATTCAATCTATCGGTGATCAGCCATCATCGGGCAAACCCCTCCCTCTTTTTCCCCACCACCACCAAAAAAGTCCGTTTCCACCCATCGTCACCATATTACGAAACCCTTCCTTGTTTCGGTGATTAGTATCAAATGATCGTCTTTATGTCAAGAAAAAAATCGACCCCGCAACTTTTACCGTTCATTGTGAAGGAACACCAAGAAGGGGGACGTTGGTGCAGAAAGTACTTTATTTTCACGATGGGACTTTGCCACCCAAATAATCTGCTCGAAATTAAAAATGCGCCCATTTCAGTCCTTGATCTTAGCAGCTCATGGATCACATTCGTCCAAAGAAGACGTATGGTACATGGTACTTTGCCCTCGGAACTCTCAATGGGCGAGGAAATGGTGCATGACAATCAGGAACAGGCAGCCAGCCGCAAGGGCGACGGTGTTTTTAATGCCTTTTTCTTCACGGATTTCCGGCACTATGTCCGTAGCGGCTATGTAGACGAACGAACCGACCACAAGCCCCATGGCTGCGCCCATCGCGGATTCGGGTGCCGGAAGCACCGCCAAGCCGATCAATCCACCCGCCGGCGTTGCCAGCGCCACCGTAACGGCAAGCGCAATCGCCTTCCGGTCGCTGATATTCTGAAGCAATAGCGAAAAGGTGGTTATCCCTTCGGGAAACTCGTGGCTTATCACCGCCAGGGCTATCACCAGGCCTACCTGATAGTCGGTTGCAAAGCCTACCGCGATTATGAGGCCGTCCAGGAAAGAGTGGAGGAAAAGCCCCCAGAAGAAAATGAGGCCTTTGGCGGCACCACGTCGGTTCGGGTAGTGCACCTCCGCCCCGGAATGCACGACCAGGAATGTCTCCAGGATCAGGAATGCCACAAAGCCCACAAGGGCATAGAGGGAGGCATCCTCGTTGTAGGTTAGCGCACGCGGCAACAGTTCCATAAGGGCGGTTGTGAGAATGATCCCCGCCGCGAAAGAATTGATATAATGGCTGTAGCGCAAGGAAGACCGGTGCCACAACCTGGTAAGCAGGATAC
>DAOVGJ010000105.1 GCA_030672465.1 Pseudomonadota bacterium
TTCAGGCTCAGACATTGGATTTGCGGCCGTTCCGCTTCACTAAGAATGGTTAGCTAAAATTCTTTAATGTTCGCTCCAGGGAACCCGGCCAACGCCCGGTTCCGAGATGACTTGAGGGTGCTCACCCTCGATAGGTACCCCACTTCTCCAGCAGATTACGGTCAGGGACAACGGAGCACTCTTACGGCCCATTCATGGCCATGTAGACTACAACGGATCACGAAAATTGTTCTTTATATTTGTGTTAAATATCAATATCCCCTTTCGGGGAGGCATCTCCTCTTGAGGTCATGGCTCTGGATATGGCCTCACTGAGGGCTGCAAATTCCCCCAGGGAGAGGGTCTCACCCCTTCTCCTTGGGTCGATACCAGCCTTCCGTAAATGCACCTCAATCTCCCCTGCCTTCAAATTGAAAAAACCGACATTTTTCAAGGCATTCTTAAGGGTCTTGCGACGATACCCAAAGGAGGCCCTCACGACTTTCCGAAAAATGGCCTCATCTTCAATCTCGACCCTTGGTTTCTGAAAAAAATTAAACCTCACCACGGCTGACTCAACCTTGGGCCGGGGATAGAAGGAAGAGGGCGGAACGATGCACTGGATGGATGTATCGCAATAGAGCTGAAGACGGACCGATAGTATTCCGTATTGTTTCCCCCCTGGGACGGCAACAATTCTTTCCGCTACTTCCTTCTGGAGCATGAGCGTCATACCGGAAAAGGCCTCTCTCATCTCGACGAAACAGAAGAGTAGTTGCGTGGAAATGTTATAGGGAAGATTGGACACCACTTTGAATTTTTCACCCCATTTCCGGGATTCACTCAGGAAATCGAACTTCAAGGCATCCCCACGATGAAGCACGATGTTATCATAATCATCCAGGCGATCCTTTAGCAGTGCCACTATGGATTCGTCGATCTCGATGGCGATCACTCTTTTAGCCTTCGAGGCCAATAGCATCGTCATCTCTCCCAGCCCGGGACCCACCTCCACCACCACATCCTGCGAATTAACCTCGGCAATCCGAATCATCGCCATCATGATCCCCCTATCCATTAAGAAGTGCTGGCCAAGTCTCTTGGTGGGGGAGATGGAATATTTGGCCAAAAGCCTTCTCACCGATGTCATACGAGCCCTTTTCCCTCCTCTTTCTTCTCGTATGGTCCCTTGCCTACGAAAGTTCTAAATCGGCAAATTAGAAAAGGCATCGAGCGTCAGCGGGGACATCCTCCCTCGCTCCAAATAGTAATGCCCGATCACCCCAATCATAGCCGCATTGTCGGTGCAGAGAATTGGAGAAGGGATACTCACCTCTAAACCTTCCTTTTCGGCTATCTCCTGCAAATGAGTGCGCAATCTCGAGTTAGAAGCTACTCCCCCGGATAAGACGATTCTGGGCAAATTGAGGGCTCGAGCGGCTTGCACTGCCTTTGAAACCAGGACATCAACTACCGCCTCTTGGAAGCTGGCAGCGATATCTTCTACCCGGACGTGGGGATGTTTCCTCACATAATGGAGTACGGAGGTCTTAATCCCGCTGAAACTGAAATCAAAAGAATCCTTGGAGATAAAAGCCCTGGGGAAGGGAATCGCTTGTGGGTCTCCATCTCTTGCGACTTCATCGATTATCGGGCCCCCCGGGTATCCGAGGTTTAGCAGTTTTGCGACCTTATCGAATGCCTCTCCCGCCGCATCGTCCCTGGTGCCTCCAAGCCATTCATACCTTCCTAGGTGCTTCACTCGATAGATGCAGGTGTGCCCACCTGAAACAACGAGCCCAATGAAGGGAAATCGCAATCGGGGATTTTCCAAAAAGATCGCCGAGAGATGTCCCTCTACGTGGTTCACGCCGACGAAAGGCAGGTTTCGTGCATAGGCAATTGCCTTGGCCACCGAAAGCCCCACCAAAAGGGAGCCGATTAATCCAGGACCATTGGTGACCGCGATCCCCTCCACATGGTCCAGACTAATGTCCGCTTTACGTAAGGCCTCCCTTACGACGGGAATGATGGCCTCGATATGCTTTCGCGAAGCCAGTTCTGGAACAACGCCTCCGTACTTGCGATGTACTTGTGTTTGGGAAGAGACGACGTTGGAAAGCGCCTTTTCGCCCCCGGCGATGACTGCCGCCGCTGTCTCATCACAGGAAGATTCAATGGCTAGTACGAGCATTTTTTAAAATACCATGGAGAGAACCATTCTGCCAAGAAGGTCGATATCTGAACGAGATATGAGATCTCTGAAAAAGCCGCTCTTCGCTGCTCAAAATATTTTTTCGGCCACTGTGAAGTTCGCTTTGCCGCATGACTGCAGCACTGAAACACTGCAGAACCGCAATTCGCTCAGAGCTCCTTTTCCCAATTTCTCAGAGATCTCGATGTATCAAGTGAACGATCAGGAAACCAAGCCCCTGAACCACGAAATGGTCACCTCACGGGCATTGAAGCAGATGGATAATGGTCCGCCTGTAAAACGCGAGATTCCAAATAAGATCACGACCTTATGAAAAAATTCCTCCTTCTTCGGGCCTTGATTTTTTCCCGAGATTGTGATATTTTTAATTTATCATATGGGGGCGT
>DAOVGJ010000150.1 GCA_030672465.1 Pseudomonadota bacterium
GATTTGTTTCATATCCTCGAATTCTTGGATGTGGATTACGAGATTGATGTGGATGCCTTAAACCACGCCTACCGAAAGCGGATTATGGGAAGCCACATCATCCTTTTCAATAAGAGGCATGTTCCCTTAAAGGTGGGCGGAGATCTGAGATCCGGCGTCTATCGATACGACTCCGGAGGACATCGCATAGAATTCATCCGTGAGGGCGTGAGGTATGAGGATCTGCGAGTTGACGATGAGTTCATCCTCACCGACGCGGTTCCCCGCGAGGGGAGTACCGTTGTTTTCAATGACGAGCTGACCAGGGTTTGTCGGATCCTCTTCCCGTCTCAAATCATCGAATCCCCCATGAAGCTCAATGGGAAAACGAGGGAGATCATTAATCTGGTGTATGACCAATTCGACTTTCGACCTCTCAGTCCAGAGTATTGATCCGATGTCGCGTTGAGCTTTTTCCGACCAATGAAGAGTGATATCGTTTTATTCACCGGAATCCAGCGATTTTGCCGAACCCTCAAGGAGAGGGGGTACCGTATCGCGGTACTTCGGGAGAGGGGGGAGCAATTAGCCGAGAGGAAAGAGGTCGATTACATTATCGATTACGATCCCCAGCACCTGGATGGATTGATGGAGACTGTCAAGGGGTTGCCGTTTAGGAACGAAATATTGACGGTTATAAATCGAAGGGAGAAGCGGGTAAAGGAGTTTGCGGTGCTGAATATGGCCTTGGGCAGGAAGGGAATCGGATTGGAGGAGGCCGAATGGTTAAGCGACAAGTACTTGATGCGGAAACGGATGGTCCAGTACGACCCCTCCATCTCGCCCGCATTTCAGTTGATCGAGGACCCGAGATCACCTTCTCCACACCTCCGGATCGGTTTTCCCCTGATGATCAAGCCCAGAAACCTGTTCAAGAGCCAATTGGTTGTTCGATGTGACGTGCTCCATGATTTGGGAGGAACACTCCGGATGGTTGCGAGCCGCATGGATGAGACGGCCAACCGTCATGGAATTATCCCGAAGAAGGGGTTACTGGTGGAGGAGTACGTCCGGGGCAGGGAGCTTTCCATCGACTCCTTCGTTTCGCCAACGGGGGAGGTTTATCATTCCCCCGTTGTGGAGTTGGTGGTGGCCGAGGACATAGGGATCGAGGATTGTCATGTATTCGCCCGGATGGTGCCGAGTCAATTCGACCCATCGCAAGTGGCGGCCATCGAGCGGGTAGCCGAAAAGGGAATTCGGGCCTTACGGTTAGTCAACTCACCTGCCCATATCGACATGATCTATACCCCAACGGGGCCCAAGCTGCTCGAGGTAGGAGCACGGGTGGGGGGCTACCGGTCGGAGATGATGAAGCTGTCATTCGGCATCGACCTTGATGAGGTGGCCTTCTCCACCTCCCTGGGCAAGGGGGGAGATTTGGTTCCCAAGTTCGAAAAAAGCACCGCCGTTTTGGAATTTTTCCCCCCTCGGGAGGGGGTGTTAAAGGGTATCAGGGGGTTAGAAGAGGTGGGAACGCTCGGGTCCTTCTCCAGGCTGAGACAGAGGATGAGGTTGGGGGAGAGGATCGGGCTTGCCCGGCAGGGGTACCGATGCCCCCTCTTCGTCGTTTTGAACCATGAGGAGGGGTCCGCTGTCCACCGTGACATGGAGGAGGCGAGAAGGACCATAACCATCGAGGTGGGGTGAAACCTTCGTTACCAAGGGTATGGATCGAGGGGCTAAGCTCAAGATACGGGGCACACGACGACCAGAGAGCTTGCGGCGCCTCCCTGGGAGGCATTGATGGGGGTGTTTCGATCCCCGGGGGAGACGCGAAGGAAGAAGGATTCTCCGAAGGAGTTGATGTTGTAATAGTATTGGCCCATCTCATATCGAGCGTTATCGGCATAGAGGAAGAAGCCCTTGGGAACCTTCACCCTGCACTGGGCAATCCATCGATACGGTACCTCGTGGAGCAGGGAATCGAAGCTTCTCCGGATATCCGATGGGACCAGTTTGACCCACTTGCCCCCATATGAAATCCTCCGTTTTAAGATGAATTCCTCCCCCCCCTTTATTCGATCTACTAATGTTCCCTTTCGAGCGAGCACATCGGGAGAGAGGATATACGTCTCCGGGATAAGGTTTCGGAGTTGCGGATAATCCTCCCTCATACGGGCCAAAAACCCCTTATCCTGCATCACCGTTGAAAAGAGGGGATTAACGATACAGACCTCGCGATTTAGATAGGCCTCAAGGAGATCCCGAACCCTTTCCCGCTGTTCGGCCGTGAAGTTACCTTTTTCAGCGTTCATTCTCCTCAGGAAGCTTTCGCTGGAGAATTTCCGGAAGATGAGGTGGACCTGTTTTCCCCGAAGGGTTACCATCCCCTTCTCCCTTCCCAAATCGAAAAGATCACCTACCATCGCATGATGGCCTCTTTCCCGATAATATTGGGCGATCCCCCTGCATTCCGGTATGAGGTAGTAAGCCTGGGCTGTACTGGTGACGAGGGCGATGGTGGGATCCTCGGGAAAACCCCGCTCCGAGTTTTTCCTGAACTCGGCGTAACAGTCCAATAGCCTGACGAGGGAGTCCTCCCTTGGATCATAAAAGGAGAATTGGTATTGCCCCTTCAGGAACGTCCCGAATGACCTGAGCATTTCGTCCTCCAAGAAGGAGCGACCGATCAGGCCACCATCCAATTCGCCCCCCGGGCACCCCGTGTTGATCTCCATCATCTGGAGCCCTCCGGCCGTCATGGC
This sequence comes from Pseudomonadota bacterium, assembly GCA_030672465.1. Classification (GTDB taxonomy): domain Bacteria; phylum Desulfobacterota; class BSN033; order WVXP01. Next base: position 2,748 of record DAOVGJ010000150.1, read on the forward strand.
TAAATCCAGCCGATAGATGGGCATGGATTTTCGATATCCATGGTCTTGGAAAAACCCCCACTTAGTCAGCCCATCCACGTCAGGCAGGAGTTTCTCCATCAGCGAGGGGTCGGCTTTCATTCTTCGAGCCAAATCCTCATAGCAGTTGGCAACGAGCTGGGTAGCATTCCTTACTTCCTCCAGCCCTTCTTCGGTAATAAAGGCAGGGGAGGCATAGGGGTAAATGATCCCTTTAGGCGTGTGGAGATACCTGAAATCTTTGCATTCATCTAACCTCTTGGAGATCCTGGAGATGGAGCCCCTGACTAGGTCCGGGTTTTCCTCGACAAAGGTCTTAAAGTGCTCTGTGAACTGAAATGGGGGTAGAGAGGCACGGGAAGAAGGAGTGGCGGGGGTCATTTGGCTCTTTCTCCTAAGGGGACTTTTTGTCGATCAGCGCTTCAAGGCTTTTGAGGATACCATTTGCCTCCCTCGAATGGGGATTCCAGCCGTCCCCCCTTTTCAACCTCAATCGATTTAACTGATTGTTTAAGGAGAACAGTTCATATATGGTCTTGCGGGGATAGCCATCTCCCCTCAGGAGCTTATAGGTTTCCCAGGTGCTGCTCAGTCCATCGGTTACGGCTTCGGTTACGTTGGCAAGAATGTGGGCGTAAAATGCGGAGGCCTCGGCTGCGTCCATGGTGTTGTGCCTCCAGGCCCATCCGAGCCCCGTCATGCCGTGCTTCTTCCTTTCCCGATAGAGCAACATGGAACCCGAATAGTAGAAGAAGTTGAGCCTGTAGTAGGAGAGGCCCGATTGGTTGATGAAATCGATGGTCTGTTGGATGGTCTCCTCCCTCTCGCCGGGGTATCCGAGGATGAAGGCCCCCGATACGTCAATACCCTGCCTATTCAAGTGGTCGATGGCCCTTTTAACCACATCAATGCCAAACCCCTTGCCCATTCGTCGAAGGATTCCAGCGTTTCCGGATTCGATTCCCATCTCGAGGAATTCGCATCCCGACCGGCTCATCAGGGCTGCAATTTCCCCCGTTATGGCATCGGGTCTGGCAAAGGAGGACCAGCCGAAGGGGAAGTCTTCCTCGATCATCATCCCACAGACCTGCCTCAGCCTCTCCGTGGAAGCGGTGAAATTGTCATCGGTAAACCGAATATGCCTTACGGAGCCATCTTGGGGGATGGATTTCAACTCCCTCCGCAAGGTTTCCAGGGACTTGTACTTAACCCCTTTAAAGAAATTCCGATAGGTACAGAAGCGACATCGATAGAGACAGCCCCGGCTGGTGTTGATGGGGAGGGTCCTTCTCATATAGGTGGGATCAATTCGATCCCATTGGATATATTCATGGTCTAAGTCGATGTTTTCAGGCTTACGTTCGGTGAATACCAAGCCATTGGATCCATCATAGTATGCTGCGTTTTCAATCTCATCGATGGGCCTTCCATTCTTGAGCGCATCGATGGCCTTGATCAGGGTATGCTCGCCCTCGCTCTCGATAATGAAGAGGTCGACAAGCCCCCTGAAGCCCTCCAACCATTTCAAAGTCTGTTCTTTGAGACCATACCCCTTATCCATTACCTTTTTAATTAAGGCCCCTCCCACGATGACGGGAGTTCCCTCGTTATGGACCTTCACAAATCGGGCAATCTTCGCAATGTCATCAAAGGAGACGAAGGTGGATGAGATAGCAACCGCCAGGGGATCGTCTTTCAGGAGCTCGGCTAACCTGCCTTTCTCGGCGAAGTAATTGAGGATAACCCGGGAGGCAATGTGCCTCTTAGCCAGAAAATGGGAGAGATAAATGCCGTTCAGGGTGAGGGTGTTTGCCAGGGAAAGGTATTCCGCTGTATTTTCCGGGGTGATGTGAACGATGGAATACCCGTTTTTGCAGTAGTTGATCAGGTCCAACAGCCCGAGAAGGTGTCCTTCAATGGTGAGCTGGGATTCCAGCAAATTCGTTTCAACCCGGTTTTGCATATCAACGAGGTCTATGCCTTCTATCCTGGGCGCATGTCGATGTGACCGCACAAGGGTGCGGCGGAATTTTTCCCTGATGTGTTGGTCAGTCGTAAATTCTTGGTTCATCGCGATGATAATAACCTCACCGGCCATCGCCTCTTCCCCCCGTTACGTCAAGGATATAATGATTCCGAACCATTTTTCAAGGAAACTGTCGCGAGTTTTCATAGGTCTCCACCGAGTTTCTTGGGACCTCTGTATTTCCTGAGCGCTGTTTTCCCTTCCTGCTCAGCCTCGTCCGGCAAATCAGACGTATGGAAAGTGCTTTTCTCCATAAGCTCAAGAAATATGGAACTAAATGCATTGACAAAGGAAAAGGCCACATTTTAGAATTCATCTAATGAAAGTGGTATTCCTCTATCCCCCC
>DAOVGJ010000210.1 GCA_030672465.1 Pseudomonadota bacterium
CCCCACCAAATCCACGTCCACGTCCAGATTCACCTTCTCGATGGTCTCATTTACGATGGTAATATCCCAATCCTTGGGAAAGAGTGAGGCCAATACCGTGAGACCGAGCATGGGAAAGGGGCGCCACGTATCCGTGGACACCCGCTTTCCCTTTTCCCGTGGGAAAATAAGCAGGGCCCTCTTCACATCAGCTCCTTACGTACTTCAATCAAAGTGTGCATTGTCTAACCGCAAGACTGCAGCACTGCAACACTGCAGAACCTACATTAAGTCATCCCGAAGGAGCGCGGAAATTCATCATAATCCTGGAAGTTGGGCTGCCCCCACTGTCTCCCCGTGGCATTCTCCCACACGTACCTCATGATGAGCCGATAGGCCATCCGCTGGTAGGGATTTCTGCTCAACAAGGCCCCCAGGAATATGCGGGGCTGTGTATAGTACTTTTTCAGGTAGGCCTTTTGGAGGGATTCCACCTCCTCCGCTGAAAGGTAACGAGTATCCATAATGGGATGCATGAAATCATACTTACCGAACTCTGTCTCCACGATCCTCCCCGCCTTCAAAGCCTCTTCATAGTAAGGGGTTCCCGGCAGCGGGGTTGTCATGGTCAAGATGAGAAAATCGCTCTGCTTTTTCAAGAATTGGAAGACCTCCCGTAATGTCTCCTCGCTATCGAGCCAATCCCCGAACATCACGTTGGCCATAACCATAATCCCGTTTTCCCTCAGGATATTGATGGCCTCTTGGGCCATATCCCGGTCTTGCCTCTTCTCGTATCGATCCAGCACCGCCGAGTTCACGCTCTCGACCCCTAACATCACCTCGTATAACCCCAGCCGCTTGAACTCGGGCATGAGATCCTCATCCCTGATGATATCCCTCACCCGCGACTGAAACCAGAAGTGAACCATTAGGCCCGATTTCCCCAGTTCCTCCAAAAATTCCTCGACCCTTTTGCGACTCCAATTGAAGCTATTTTCATTGAAGACGAACAGCGTCTTTCCATACCGCTTGTTGAGATGAGCCATCTCCTCAACAACCCTCTTCGCGCTCCTCGCCCGCCAATACCCCTGCCAGAAGGCCGTTTCGGAACAGTATGCACAACAATCACCACAACCACGGCTGGTCGAAAGCCCAAAGGCTCTCCTTCCCATCCCATGCCAATAGTAGGCATCGCTCTGCATGTCGATAAGATGGTATGCGGGCAGGGGAAGGTCGTCCAAATCCTGGATGAGCGGCCTGATCGGGTTCGCCACCACCTCCCCGTCCTCCGAGAAGGCCAGGCCCCTGATCCCTTTCACCCCTTCCCAATTACCCTCGGCGACCAGGGAGGCGAATTCAGCCATTGACCCCTCGCCCTCCCCCATGAGGATGTAGTCGAGTCCCGGAACCTCTTGGAGGATGGATGTGGCCAACAGGGTGAAATGGCTCCCGCCGGCCACGATCACGGATCGCGGAGAGAGCCGTTTGGCCAGGACAATGGTCTGAAAAGCCTCGGGCGAAAGACAGGTCGCACCCCCAGTGACCCCGATGATATCGGGCTCGGCCTCCGAAATCCTCCGTGCCAAATCGGACCAGGGCCTCTTAAAGGTCGTGCAGTCGAGGATTTCGCAAGGGAATCCCGCCTCTTCGAGGTATGCCCCCAGGTTTAAAAGGCCGTAGGAGGGGGTCCACATCCTCAGCCCGGGAAAGAGCCGATGAGGGGGGTCGACCAGAAATATCTTCGGCTTGACCTTTATCGCTCAACCTCCAGGTATTCCATCATCCTGCCGATCCTCTCCTGGATCGCCTCGGGAATGCGATACAAGAGGGTGCCCTTGGAATCGGTCAGCACGTGGATGGTCCGCCCGGTCGCCAGGACCTTTTTTGTCTTTGCGTGAAGCACGGCATAGGTAAAGATAAGGTTGGCCAGTTCCGATGGTTGCATCCCCGTCCGGATGACGACTTCATCGTTTGGCCTGGCGGGTTCCTTGAATTGGCAATGGAGCTCAACCACGGGGACAAGGAAGCCTGCCTCCATGAGCTTGAGGGGATCCAATTCGAATCGCCGGGCGAGCTCATTGCGGCTCACCTCGAACCAATTGAGGTAGTGGCCGTGCCAGACCACTTGATAGAGGTCGACCTCGGTAAAACGAACCTTAACTCGCGTCTCGTGAAACTTCATCGGGCCTCAACTTCCCCATGGAGCTGGGATCCCCCGTTGCCGTGGTTTTAATTCCCCTATCTATCCAACGGATCAATTTACAAAGGGTGTCATCATTTCCGACCTCGATAAACCACGTCACCCCGCGACGAACGAGCTCCCTGACACATCCTTCCCAGTACACCGGCCTGCATATCTCCCCGGCCAAGAAGGGTTTGATGTCCTCCTTTTTGAGGAATGAAAGGGTCATATGGTTGAATACCGGGACCCTAAGTTCCCTAACCGTAATGCGATCCACCAGCCCCAGGATTTCGGCCCGAACGGGTTCCATGAGGTCACAATGGAGAGGGGCCGAAAATGTCAGCCGGTGGGCAGCAACGGCCCCCATATCGAGGCATAGGGGAATGACCCTGTCGATCCCCTCCCGCAATCCGGAAAGGACGAAATTCCTCGAGCCGTTGTAATTGGCGATGGAGATCCGATACCCATCCAGCCGATCCCGAATCCCCTCGATTTGATCCATCCCCAGGCCCAGCACGAGGCACATGGATCCCCCTATTTCCCTTGCCCATTTTTCTATGACGAGCCCGATATCCCTGGTAAGGAGGAGCCCTTCCCGAAAATCGATGCTTTCCGAGGCGGCTAAGGCCGCATAGATTCCCATACTGTGTTCAGCGATAACATGGGGAAATATCCCCTCCCGTTGCAACCAATAGTAGTGGATAAGGCTGATCACGTAACTGGTGAGCTGGAGTTTGACGTTGTAATACGGCTCCCAATCACCCTCCTGAAACGAGAAATTGAGGACATCAAACCCGCTGAACCGCAGGGTTTCCTCGCAAATCTCACGGGCTAACCCATCCCCGTGAAGGGGATGATGTACGGGCAGGTGAGGACGCTCCTGGAGCTGTCCGGGAAAGCAGAAACAGATTTTCTCCCTCTCTCGCCTCATCCGTTTACCCGTTTCTCAGCCCGTACCACGGTTGTCGACGACGTACTGGGCAATGGTTCTCACGGATTGAAAGACCTTCTGCCCCACTTCCGCATCGGGGATGATTACCCCATAATCTTTTTCCAGCCCCAGGACCAGCTCCAAAGCATCAATGGAATCCAGGCCCAACCCCTCGCCGAAAAGGGGATCGTCGGTTCCGATATCTTCGGTCGTAACCTCCTCCAGCTTGAGCCGCTCGATGATGAGCTTCTTGAGTTGAAGGATGAGCTCTTCGGTTACCTCAGCCATCTTATCATCCCACCCATTTTCGGTCATTCCCAATAGGAATAAAAATTATACCATTGATCCGGATATCGACCAATGTAATCCTCGAATACCCGAGCGATCTTCTCCATCCCCTCCCGAAGAACCCGATCCCGTTCCCCTCTTCGGCTTCCATCGAAGTAGATGGGCTTTTCAATAATCCCCCGATATTTCCGATCCTTCTCCAGCACCACGAAGACGGGAAGAACCGGCGCCCCGGTCATCATGGCCAAGATACCCACGCCCTTGGGAAACCGGGTTTTTCGACCGAAGAAATGCACATCGATGGTATTAGGGGAATTCTCCCGATCACCCAGCATGGCGACGATCTCGTTATTCCGCAAGGCCTTGACCAACTCAATGGTCGAAAAGGGATCTTCCACTCCTCCCCTGATATAGAGTTCCCTGATCCCCTTCGAATGCCTGAATCTCCCCCTGAAGGCCTTCGTCCTGGCATCGGGTTCATCCAAGCTGAGGACATTGAGAGTCCCCCCTCTGAAGGCCAGTAACAGGCCCCCCATCTCCCAATTGCCCAAGTGAGGGGTAATACAGATGGCCCCTCTTCCCCTCTTGAGGGCCTGGGCCATGTACTCCTCCCCTACCTCTCCCTCTATGACCGTATCCTTGTTGGAGGAAGTGATTCGATGTATCACCATGTAATCCAGCAGATATTGTCCGTAGTTTCGAAAGGTCCTGCGGGCCAACCTGGAGATCTCATGAGGGCTGAATCGCCCTCGGCCGATCACCTCCAAGTTCCGTTCTACCGCCCGTCGGGTTCGCCTCATCAGGAGATAGAAGAGGTCGCCCACCGGAATGGCGACGGACTTCTGGACAGAGCGGGGGATGAGGATCGAACCGAAAAGGAATCCCAAGAGGTAGACGTATCTGCTTGAGACGCGGACATCTTGTTCCCGCATGAAATTACCCGATAAAGTAGTCCTTGATGAAACGAATGAGGGTTCCCACCCCCAACCTGTGGCGTTTGATCAGATGGAGCACATCGGTCCTTCCCTTTCGCGATCTCGAATAGTAGAGGAGGTTAGCCTTCAGGAGTAGCCATTGGAGATGGATGAAGGAGATGTGATCGTGTTTGAACACCAGATGCTGGGCATCGAAGAAGGTCCACGGTCTGCGGAAAATGCGATCCTTCACCCTTTCATAGAGGGCGGTACCCGGGTACGGGGTGAGGATGGAGAATTGTGCCACATTGGTATCGAGCCGCTTGGCCCAACGGATGGTTTCGTTAACGGCCTTCACCGTTTCGCTGAGTCCCCCCAAGATGTAGCTGGCGAAGATCTCGAATCCATTCCGCTTCAAAACCTCTACCGCTCGCTCGGCCATCCCGATATCAGACCCCTTCCCGAACTCCTCAAGGCTTTGTCTATGGGCGCTCTCCAGGCCAATGTAGATGGTCTTGGCTCCTGCCCTGCGCATCTTCTTGAGCATCGGCTCGTTCCTGACGATAGTATCCACCCGGGAGAAATTCCACCACCAGATCTCAAGCTTCCCCTGAATGATCCCCTCCGATAGCTCCATAACCCTTTGGGGGGAGAGGGTGAAATTATCATCGACAAAGGCGATGGCATTGAATTGGTATCGGCGATACAGATCCTCGATCTCCTGGAGTATCGAAGGGACGCTGCGGCTCCTCCACTCCCGACCGAAGAAGGTGGAGGACGAACAGAACGAGCAATTACTGGGACATCCACGGCTGGTGATCACGGGCGTAATATCCCGATCCCCGAACTTGGTCTGTCGGTAATTGTTCATATCCACCAGATGCCTTGCCGGCAAGGGGAGCTGGTCGAGGTCTGCGATGAACTCCCTTCGAGGGGTCCTCGTGATTTGGCCATTCTGGGCGAAGCTGATCCCCTTTACGCCGGAGAATTGTCCCCTCTCCTTTTGCAATTCCACGAGGAGTTCATGGAGGGTGATTTCCCCCTCTCCATGAACCACGAAATCGACCTGGCCGGTCGCCAACACCTCCTCATCCACAAAACAGGGATGTGGTCCTCCCATGATTACGATACACCCCTCCCTCTTAGCTGCTCTCGCGATCCTGAGGGCGCTATAGTAGCGGGCTGTATCGGTGCCAATGCCCACCACATCGTAATCCCGGAACCGGATATCCCCCTTCGAACCTTTATCAACACACAGGTCCTTCACCTCTGGTTGATAGCCTTCCCTCTCCAGATAGGCACCCAGGTACAGGAGTCCAAGCGGGGGGAAATACACGCCCACGGCCTTTAAAATGCCCGCATTTGGTGGATTGAGCAATAAAATCCTCATGAGAAACTTCG